>JBBRHN010000009.1:0-15115 GCA_038222685.1 Chthoniobacterales bacterium
AACCCCGTTATTCAGGCCGTTTTACGGCGAGACCGGCTTTCCCTTCATCCAGTTCAGCGTGGACGGGGTCGAACGCCCGCCCCTCCCGCCGATGGATGAGCTGACGGACATTGATCCGGATTACAACTATCAGTTCGTGCTCAAGGAGGAATTCGTCGGGCCGCTCATCCGCGCGAAGCAACGCTGCCTGAGAACTGAAAACTGGAAACTCGTCTGCACGCCCACCGCCGGCGGGGACCGGCACTTCGCCCTCTTCCAGATCCAAAAGGACCCGCACGGCGAAACCGATGTCGCCGCGCGGCGGCCCGAGGTGCTTGCTCCCATGCGGGCCGCGCTCGAGCGCTGGATGGACGGAAAAATCGAGGCATCGGTGGCTGATATTTTCCCCGCGGGCGAGCCTGGGTGAATTTTCGCATGCGCCAGACGCATGCTGAGGATATTCCAAATGGTGCGAGCTGACATCGCCGGAACTGGACATCGCCGACGACTGGGCTAACAAAAAAAGCCGCCCCGGTTTTTTCCGGAGCGGCTTTGAAGTCGGTCGTTAGACAGATTACTTTTTCTTCGCGGCGCGCTTTTCCATGATAGCCGCTTGGGCAGCGGCGAGGCGGGCGACCGGCACCCGGTAGGGCGAACAGGAAACGTAGGCGAGGCCGACGTTGTGGCAGAACACCACCGAATCGGGATCGCCACCGTGTTCGCCGCAGATGCCGAGCTTGATGTCAGGGCGGGTCTTGCGGCCCTTGGCCACTGCGGTTTCGATGAGTTGGCCAACGCCGACGGTGTCGAGGGTGGCGAACGGGTTCTTGGCGAACACGTCGTTCTCAACGTAAGGCAGCAGGAACGAACCCATGTCGTCACGGCTGATGCCGAGTGCGGTCTGGGTGAGGTCGTTGGTGCCGAAGCTGAAGAACTCAGCGGTCTCCGCGATTTCATCCGCGGTCAGGGCGCCGCGTGGGACTTCGATCATTGTGCCGACGAGGTAGTCGAACTTGATTTTCTTCTCGGCCATGACTTCCTTGGCGACGCGGTGGACGATTTCGACTTGGAGGTCGAGTTCGCGCTTGAAACCGACGAGCGGAATCATCACCTCAGGCTTGACCTTGATTTTTTTCTTAGCGACATCGGCGGCGGCTTCAAAGATGGCCCGCGCCTGCATCTCTGTGATCTCTGGGTAGGAAACGCCGAGGCGACATCCACGATGGCCGAGCATGGGATTGAATTCATGGAGATCTTTAACGCGCTGCGCGATTTTTTCGGTGGTTACGCCGATTTTTTGCGCAAGGGCATTTTGCGAGCCGTGATCGTGCGGCAGGAACTCGTGAAGCGGCGGGTCAAGAAGGCGGATGGTGGCAGGGTAGCCGTTAAGTGCCTTGAAGATACCGGTGAAGTCCTCGCGTTGATACGGGAGGAGTTTGGCGAGCGCAGCTTTGCGATCTTCTATGTTCTCGGCGAGGATCATCTCGCGCATGGCGTCGATTCGATCTCCTTCGAAGAACATGTGCTCGGTGCGGCAAAGGCCGATGCCTGTCGCGCCGAACGCGATGGCGTTTTCGGTTTGCTCGGGGTTGTCGGCATTCGTGCGAACTTCGAGGCGGGTGACTTTCGAGCACCAGTCCATGAGCTGCTGGAAGTTTTTAAACTTCTCCGTCTTCTGCGCGGCCTTGTCACCGTGTAGAAGTCCGGTGATGATTTCCGACGGTGCCGTGGCGATTTGGCCGCCATAGACCGTGCCCGCTGTGCCGTCGATCGAGAGGTAATCGCCCTCTTTGAAGGTCTCGCCGGCAACGGTGACAGTCCTTTTATCGTAATCGATCTGGAGGGTGGAGGCACCGCAAATGCAGACTTTTCCCATTTGGCGGGCAACGAGGGCGGCGTGCGAGGAGACACCGCCTTTGGCCGTGAGGATGCCCTCGGCGGCGATCATGCCGCGAAGATCTTCGGGCGAAGTTTCGGTGCGGACGAGGAGGACTTTTTCGCCCTTGTCGGCTGCCGCAGCGGCGCGGTCGGCGTTGAGGTAGATTTTGCCGGAAGCTGCGCCCGGACCGGCGGGCAGACCGCTGGCGAGGAGCTTGGCTTTTTTGATTTCGGCGGGATCGAACACTGGCGCGAGCAATTGATCGAGCTGGTCGGCTGGATTACGGTTGATCGCGGTTTTCCAGTCGATGAGTTTCTCTTTGACCATATCCATCGAGAACTTCAACGCGGCCATGGCAGTGCGCTTGCCGTTGCGGGTCTGGAGCATGAAGAGTTTTCCTTCCTGAATGGTGAACTCAAAATCCTGCACGTCTTTGAAGTGCTGCTCGAGCGTGTGACGGACTTTTTCGAGTTCCGCGAAAGGCTTCGGAAGTTGCTTCTTGAGGAGCGCGACGGGCTCGGGAGTGCGGACGCCGGCAACCACGTCTTCACCTTGTGCGTTGATGAGAAATTCGCCGTAGAATTCTTTGACGCCATTGGCGGGGTTGCGCGTGAACGCGACGCCTGAGCCGGATTTTTCGCCGGTATTACCGAAGACCATGGCCTGCACGTTGACCGCTGTGCCCCATGCTGCGGGGATGTTGTATTTGCGGCGATAGACAATCGCACGATCGTTCATCCATGAGCCGAAGACCGCACCCACGGCGCCTTTGAGTTGATCCCACGGATTGGCCGGGAAGCTTTTGCCAGAGCGCTCTTGAACGAGTGCCTTGAAGAGTTTGACCAATTCTTGCTGATCTTCAGCGGTCAGGTCGCTGTCCACGATGTCATCGTGGTATTTCGCGTGTTTGAACTCGTGGATGATCGTTTCGAATGGCTCGTGGTCTTCGCCTTCGCGTTTTTGCACACCCATGACGACGTCGCCATACATCTGCACAAAGCGGCGGTAGCAATCCCACGCGAAACGCTCGTTGTTCGTGGATTTCGCGAGCGCCTTCACGCTCTCGTCGTTGAGTCCGAGATTCAGGATCGTATCCATCATGCCGGGCATCGAATCTCGCGCGCCGGAACGAACGGCCACGAGGAGCGGAGCACCGCTCGCGTCGCCGAACTTCGTCTCCATGATTTTTTCCATGTTGCGAACGCCGGCTTCCATTTGCGCCTGGAGCTCTTTAGGATACGTGCGCTTGTTGTCGTAGAAATACGTGCAGACTTCGGTCGTGATCGTGAACCCCGGAGGCACAGGCAGGTTGATGCGGGTCATCTCGGCGAGATTGGCACCTTTTCCACCGAGAAGGGGCTTCATCTTTCCGTCACCGTCGGCTTTGCCGGCACCAAAATTGTAAACGTATTTGCCCTTGCGAGGCGTTGCGGACTTGGTTTTTTTAGACATAAGGGAATTTATTAGTAGAAACAAAGCGCGCCGTCATGTCAACGAGGTGTTCTCGCTTACTGCGCGCGTATTCGATAGTTGCCACGTTCCCTTCGATCAGCCCATAGTCGTCCGATGCCAGACGAGGAGTCGCCAGAGAAGAAAATCCGGATTCGCCCGCGCGGCGTTGACAAAGCCGACTCGTCCGAAACGGGCGGCTCGGAGTCGTCAGAATCGGAACCGACCCGCTTTGAAAACGTCCTCAAAAACCGCCTCAAACCGTCCGGCAAAACCTTCGACGCCCGCGCGGAATCAAAGCCCCGCCGTCGCAGTAGATCGTCAGATGATGAAACGGATCACCCGCAGGATGAAATACCCGCGCCCACTGACACCCCCTCAACCACTCCGGAGCTTGTCGAGCAAACCAAGCCAGCAGGTCCACGCACCGACGAGAAAGACGAGCTGTGGTCGACTCCGATCCCGGAAAACAAACCGGATGCCCCCCTTGCCAAATCCGGCGTAAACCGCGAGCCCAACCGCAAAAAGCGAAGCTGGCTTCGTTACCGCCTCCCGGCCCTTCCGACGCTAATCGCCGTCGCCGCCGTGGCCCTCGTTTTTGCCTTCGTGGGTTTCCTCACGGGCAAATGGGCTGGATGGAACGATTCCCTTGCCGTTGCCACACGCGAGCGCATTGATGTGCAACCTGAATTCAACGGCAAAATCGACGAGGCCCTCGCCATGCTTCGCGATGGAGACGCCTCGAAAGCCGAGGCACAGTTGGCCATTCTCGAACAAGAAAACCCCGACGTCGCCGCCCTCTCCTACCTCCGAGCACTCGCAGCAATGCAAGCGGGCGATATCGTTCTTGCGGAAGCGAAGGTGGACGAGTCAATCGCCAAAGGCGAACGCATCTCGGACTCGCTTTCCCTCAAAGCCGTGCTCACGGCGCAAAAAAGTTCCGACGGCGGCTTCCAAATTTTCGGTGATCCGACTGTGCGCTCCGAGCAATTCCTCCGGCAGGCCATGGTGGCAGATGCTGCAAACCCATCGCCCCTCATCGAACTTGCCACACTGCTCCGATACAAGAAGCGCGACGCCGAAGCCATAGCTCTCCTCGAAGCCGCGAAAACCCGCCTTAACCCAGTTGATAGCCACACCGTCGTCGACGTGACGCTCGCCCTCGCGCGTGCCCAGCAACTCGCAGATGATCAACTCGACTCCAAACCGCTAATAAACCAGGATCCCGCCTCCCTCTTTGTAGCCGCATACGTCGCCATGCGAAAGGGCCAGTTTACCAGTGCTGCGCAATATCTGCGAACTAGCCGCACTCAGCTCCCGGTCGACCTGTTTGACTATCTCGTCAACGATCCCGCCCTTCGCAAATACGCCCGGGAGCCTCAACTCGCTCCCTTTTACCAATAGCTCGGGCTCTGCATCCCAATCAGAAGGGCGTCACGCGATGCCTGCCTCGCGGAGGCGATCCTCAATGTCGCTCGTCTGCAACGCCTCGATCATTCCAGTGATGTTCCCTTCAAGAAAACGATCCAGCGAGTAGAGGGAGAGCTTGATGCGATGATCGGTCACGCGGTTCTCCGCAAAGTTGTAGGTGCGTATCTTTTCTTCGCGCCCGCCACCACCAATCAGGCTTTTCCGGTGCGCGGAGTATTTCTCCTCTTCCTCGCGCCGTTTGTCCTCTAGCAAACGCGAGCGCATAATCTGGAGTGCGCGCTCTTTGTTCTGTTGCTGGCTGCGCCCGTCCTGGCACCGCACGATTCGACCCGTGGGAATGTGCATCACCTGCACGGCAGAATCCGTCGTGTTCACTCCCTGCCCTCCCGGACCGCCCGCACGGCACACTTCAATTCTCAAATCTTCCGCCTTGATGTCGATGTCAACCTCCTCCGCCTCGGGCAGCACCGCGACGGTTGCAGTCGAAGTGTGAATCCGCCCTTGAGCCTCCGTCGCCGGAACCCGCTGCACGCGATGCACTCCACTCTCATACCGCAGGCGCCGAAACACCGACGTGCCGGAGACCCTAAAAATCACCTCTCGAAAACCGCCGAGATCTGCAGAGCTTGATCCCATCTCCTCAATCTTCAGCCCCTCAGAATCAGCATATCGGGAATACATTCGAAATAAATCCGCCGCGAACAACGCCGCTTCTGTCCCGCCCGTTCCCGCGCGAATTTCCACAATTGCATCACGATCCTCATCCGGCTCCGGCGGGAGCAATGAAACCTGCACAGCGCGTTCCAAAATCGGCACCTCGGCTTCCAAAGCGGGCATCTCAGCCTCGGCCATCGCCGCCATTTCAGCGTCCACACTCGACGCCAACTCGCGGTTCTCGACCAATTCGCGACGCACCTTTACTAAACGATCCCAGCTCTCAAGCAATTGCTTGGTCGAACCATGTTCGCGCAAAACCTCACGCGCACGCTTCGGGTTGTCGAAAAGACCGCTCGATGCGATCTCGCTCTCAAGCTCCTCGAACCGCCGGCGCTTGCGCTCAATGAGTGGTTCAAAATCCATACAAAACGAAAGCGGCGAACGCACCCGCTGGCACGTTCACCGCTTTTTCGTGGGGAGAAATCTAAGCTTTCTTGACAGCACGCGGCGCGCGCACCGAGCCATAACGGCGTTGGAATTTGTCCACGCGGCCTGCCGTATCGACAAACTTTTGTTCACCCGTGAAAAACGGATGGCAAGCGGCACAAATGCCAATTTTAATATTCTCTCGTGTCGAACGCGTGCGATAAGTGGCACCACATGCGCAAACAATGACGGTCTCTCGGTATTCAGGATGGATCTCTGGCTTCATTAGAAAATTGTTTCTCAGAATACCGCGAACAATGTAATTGGCAAGGACGAATTGAAGGCATTTGAAATACTCGAAAAATGGGCTCGCTCGCTGGAAAAGGCCTCCGCTCCTGCGCTCATCGCACCCGACGGCACATGCCTGCGCACGTGGAGCGAGATCGAAGCGGAGTCCCTCGAACTCGCTCCCCACCTGACAGGCCCGACATCTCCGGTCGCACTCCAACTCGGCAACCACCCGGCTTTCCCCGCCGCGTTGCTTGCGTGCTGGCGCGCCGGACGTCCTGTCTGCCTTGTCGATGCCTCCCTCAAAAATCTCGATAGCCTCACCGATTCCATCGCCCCCGGAACCCGTATCAGCTCCGAAAACAACGGGCTGAAAATCGATCCGCTTCCCTCCCCGCGCGAGCGCTCCGACTCGGCCTGTGTTTTCAAACTCACGTCAGGCACGACCTCGCTCCCGGCTCCCATTGCATTCACCTCCCACCAAATTCTTGCCGACTGCGATAATGTCTGCGCCGGGATGGGCATCGGCCCGAGTGATCTTAATTTCGGGGTCATCGCGTTCACGCACTCCTACGGTTTTAGCAATCTCATTACCCCGCTTCTCTGCCGCGGCATCCCCCTCGTTGTCGTTGACGACGCCCTCCCCCGCGCAATCCAAAAAGCCCTCGTTCAAACCCGCGCCACCGTGCTCCCTCTTGTCCCCGCCATGTTTCGCGCCCTGTGCTCGGTCGATTCCCTACCGTCGTCGTTGCGACTCTGCATCTCCGCCGGTGCGCCGTTGGAAACCTCCGTCGCGCGCGAGTTCCACGCAAAGTTCGCGCGCAAAATCCATTCCTTCTATGGAGCCTCGGAGTCCGGCGGCATCTGCTACGACGCCTCCGACGATCCCGTTACGGAGCCCGGTTTCGTCGGCTCACCCCTCCCCTGCGTCGAGATCACCCTCCTCGACCCCCAAGCGGCGACCTCGCGCATCCGCGTCCGCAGCCGCGCTGTCGGCAGTCTCGACTCGACCACTCCCGCCAACTTCGAGCCCTCCGACCTCCTCGCCCAGAGCCCTCGCGGATTTTGCATTGTCGGCCGCGTGTCGGACATTATTAATTGCGGCGGGAAAAAAGTTGCCCCGGCTGAACTCGAGTTCGTCATCGCCCGTTGCCCCGGAGTCCGCGAAGTCATTGTCTTCGGCTCACGCCAGGAAAAAATCCACGCGCTCGTCGTAGGGGACGAAACCCTCGACCGCCAAACCCTTCGCCGCCACTGCGCGGTGTCCCTCCCTCCTTGGCAAGTTCCCCGCGAATTCCACCTCGTGCCTCAAATTCCCCTCACCCCACGCGGCAAAATCAGCCGACTCGAACTCGCTGCAAGTTTCTCTTGATTCAACGTCTGCGCGCATTCGGGTTTGACTTCGCCCATCGGCCCCTCAAGGTTTTCAGCCATGGATTCCGCAATCAACGTCGCCTGCATCGCGCCGGGTCTTCCACTCGACGAAAAAGACCGTCAGCGTGCCCTTGACGACCTGCGCCTTGTCGATACTCCGCAAGAGGAACGCTTCGACCGGATCGTGCACCTGGCCCAGATGCTCTTCAACGTTCCGATCGCGTATATCTCGCTCATCGATAAAAACCGCCAGTGGTTCAAATCCAAAGTCGGCCTCGGATTTCCAGAATCCTCCCGCGACACTTCCTTCTGCGGACACGCCATCCTCCAAGATTCCGCCATGGTCGTGCCGGACGCCTTGCAGGACTACCGCTTCGCCAGCAACCCCATGGTTCAAGGCGAGCCTTTCATCCGTTTCTACGTCGGCCAACCCCTTCGAGGCCCTTCCGGTCACAAAGTCGGCACCCTCTGTCTCGCAGACCGAGAACCGCGTGAACTCAATCCTCGCGACATCGAGCTCCTCGCGCAGCTCGCCAAACTCGTCGAACGCGAATTCTCCCTCCTCGACCAAATCCAAATGCAGATCGAAAATCTGCGCGCGAAAGACGAGATCGAACGCAAGAGTGCCGAACTCGAAATCGCCGTCGAAGCCCTCGCTGCCGAAAAGGAAAACTCCGACCTGCTCCTTCAAAATCTTTATCCCGCGGACGTTGCCAACGAGCTCAAACGCAACGGACGCGTCAAAGCCGTCGCCCACGATTGTGTCGTCGTCCTGTTCTCCGACTTCAGCAACTTCACCGCTGCCGCCGCCTCTTACACCGCGTCCGAACTCGTCGAGGAACTTAACCGCTGCTTCTGCCTATTCGACGGCCTTTGCGGGCGCCACGGCGTCGAAAAACTCAAGACCATCGGCGATGGCTACCTCTGCGTCAGCGGTCTCAACGGCGACCCCGCCGACGCCGGACTCCGGATGCTGAAGTTCGCTCAGGAAGCCGTCGCCTTCGTCAAAAAACGTCGAGTCGAAGTTGAAGCTGCCGGACGCCAATACTGGGACGTTCGCATCGGCATCCACTGCGGCCCCGTCGTCTCCGGCGTCGTCGGCGTCAAGCGCATGGCTTACGACATCTGGGGCGATACCGTCAACACCGCCGCCCGCATCGAGCAAACCTCCGAGCCCGACCGCATCAACCTCTCCAAAGATTTCCGCGAACTCCTCGGCGACCGCATCGAAGCGATCCCACGCGGACTGCTCCCCATCAAAAACCGCGGCGAAATCGAAATGTTTTTCTTCGAGAGCTTGCGCTAATCGCACGGCGCTCCCGCCCTCGCGCCCAATTGTGGCGAAATTGGCACAATTAAACGTGTGCATGCCGTCGCGCTTCCTCCTCAAAGTCGAACTGAGAAAGCATGACCACACTACCAGAGCCTTCAACGGAACCCGGCGACGCGATGATCGGAAGTCGCTATCAAATAAAAAGCCATGTCGCAACAGGCGGAACCTCGGACGTTTACCTTGCCTACGACACTCAACTCCGCCGTGACGTCATCATCAAACGGCTCAAAGAAGGCTACCTCGGAGAGGAGTCACTGCAAAAGATTTGGTCTGAGGCCGCGAAGCTCGCCTCGCTCCGGCACGCGAACATCGTTGCGATATTTGATGTCGTGGAACTTGACCAGTCACCGAGCATCATCATGGAACATCTCTCCGGTGAGTCCATTGAACAACGCGCCGAGCGCAAACCTTTTGGAGCCGAGGAAATCGTCGACATTGCACGCCAATCTCTCGAGGGTCTCATTGCCGCCCACCACTCTGGCCTCATCCACCGCGACCTCAAGCCCTCGAACATCATGCTCGTCCCGCAACCGAGCGGGAATTTTCAAGTCAAGCTTCTTGATTTCGGGATGGCGAAGTTCGTAGAACCCGACGCTCCTTCACCTCAAACGGTTTCTATCGACGGCTCGATCACCGGGTCGATCTATTGCATCTCTCCGGAGCAACTCAACCACGAGCCAGTTGATGCCCGCAGCGATCTCTACTCGCTCGGCTGCACTTTCTACTTCGCCCTCACCGGTAAATACCCCTTCACCGGAGAACGCGTCACCGACGTCATCACGGCCCACCTCGCGCATCGCGTGACTCCCCTCGAACAAGCTTGCCCTCAGCTCAACCCTTTCGTTGCCCGCTGGGTCATGTCCCTCTTCCAGCGCAATCCCCGCGATCGTTACTCCTCCGCCATGGACGCCCTCCGCGCCCTCGAGCAGGGGCTCGCAGGGACACTCTCGGGTGCGACCGGACGCCTCAGCCTCCCTCCAACAAAAGCAGATAGTTCCCGCAAATGGATTGCAGTCGCACTCGGGATCGCCACCCTTCTCGGCATCGGCGCATGGATGCTCACCAGCAAACCAGCACCTGCCATTGTTGCCGCTCCCACGCCTTCCCCAACTCCTCTCGCGACGCCTGCTCCAGCGCCACAGCCGCCAGTCGTCGTCGCTGCTTTGCCGGCTCCGAGCGCCACCCCGGAGGCCTCGCCAACGCCAGCCGTGGCGGCGACTCCCGCACCAGTTCCCATTCCGGAAATTTCATTCCGCGTGTCCGGCTCCAATACCATCGGCTCCGTCGTCGGCCCTGCCCTATTCAAAGCGTTTCTGGAGTCAAAAGGCGCGACTGATGCAAAAATCCAAAAAACAGGAAACCCGGTTGAGAAAATGATCTCTGGCACGCCGTCCGGTTCCGAAAAACCAATCGCAGCATTTGTCGCCGCGCACGGCTCTGGCACGGCTTTCAAAGATCTCCTTGCGGGTTCCAACGATATCGGCATGTCCTCGCGACCGGTTAAACCCGACGAGGCCACCTCCCTCGCCGCTCTCGGCGACATGACTTCGGTCAATTGCGAACACGTCATCGGTCTCGACGGTCTCGCCATTGTCACTAATCGTTCGAACCCCGTCTCAACCCTTTCCGTCGCGCAAGTCGCCGATATTTTTACCGGTAAAATCACTGACTGGTCCGAAGTCGGCGGAACCCCGGGGCCGATCACACGCTACGGTCGCAACGATGTCTCCGGAACATTTGATAGCTTCCAGTCCATGGTTCTCGGGAAGGAAAAACTCAGCGCCGACACCAAGCGCTTTGAGGACTCCGCCGAACTTTCCGACGAGGTCTCGCTCGACGCACAAGGCATCGGTTTTATCGGCTTACCTTATGTCCGGCGCTCAAAAGCACTCGCCATCTCCGTCGCCGACTCTCCGCCGCTCCTCCCCTCGCCCTTCACCGTTGCGACAGAGGACTACGCCCTCGCACGCCGTCTCTACGTTTACACTCCCGCGAACCCCACCAATCCGCTCACGACCGAATTCGTCGAATTTGCGCTCTCTCCAGCCGGCCAAGAAGTCGTCAGATCCTCGGGCTTCATCTCGCAAAATCTCGAACAGCAAACCCCCACCCCGCCCACCGACGCTCCTCCTGCTTACCTCCGCACGACCGCCGGAGCCCGCCGTCTCAACACTACACTACAGTTCGTATCCGGCAGTGCCGCTCCCGACGGTAAAGCCCTGCGCGATATCAACCGGGTTGTTGATCTCCTCGCCCGTCCGGAAAATGCGGGCCGCCAGCTACTCCTGCTCGGCTTCTCCGATGCCTCAGGCTCGCCTGCCACCAATTCGGAACTCTCCAGCAGCCGCGCCAAAGTCGTCGCCCAAGAGTTTTCTCTGCGCGGTCTGCAACCAGCCATCGTCGAAGGTTTCGGCAGCGCTCTAGCCATCCAGAGTAACGAGACCGATCAAGGGCGCGCTAAAAATCGCCGCGTCGAAGTGTGGCTCAAATAACTCGCCGCCGCACATTTCTCCACAGCTTCCTCAGTTCCCGCTCGCACGTTTTTAGCTCCGCCGCCCGCAGCGGGCTCATCCCCACAACGCTGTAAACGCTCTCTCCATAAGCTTTCGCGAACCGCTCCAGCCATTCCGCTTCCTCCGCTCCGGCGTCCCGCGTGATCCGGCCGATCCACGCCATCGGCGTCTCCCCGGCTATCCGCCCGAGACCAACTCTCGCCGCTCTCCGCTCCAGCTCACTCAGCAAAGTCATCGCCAGATTTCGCGTCTTTTCCAAATGCCTCATCACGAGCTGCCGCACCAACCACGCCGTCAGCACCATGAGCAAGCCGACAAAAATCACCGGCTGTAAGGCCTCCCAAAGCTCGGCATTGCCCACCGCAGCAATTAACGAAGCCGCACGCTCGCCCACCCAAGTCACTACGGCCGCGAAAAATGCCGCCGTGACGCGATACCAAGGCCACGCGCCGGAGTTCAAATCCCGCTCCATCCGTTCCGTCAGCTCCGGCGCCACGAAAAGCGTTGGATCAAACCTCACCCAACGCCCCGCCGCCGCATCCCATGCCTCGACCCAAGCGTGCGCCTGCATATCCCTTACCTTAATCGTCCGCAGCCATGGATTCCACTCGCCGCCCCGATACCCTACCACCACCCGCGCGGGAACTCCGCCCAATCGCAGAAGAGTCGCGGAGGCTGCCGCAAAGTGCTCGCAAAACCCCTTTCTCACATTGAGTAAAAAGCGCGCCAAATCCGGAATCCGCCCCGGCCGCATCGTGTAGGTGAATCCCCCCTTTTTCCAATAGTCCGCGACCGACGCCAGATTTTCGTCTAAGCTCCGGCCCGGCACAACAAGACGCTCCGAAATTTCGCGAATCCCGGCATTGTTGCGAATCGACTTGGGCACATTAAGACTTCCTTCGCCGAAACCTTCTTCAGGCACATCCGTCATCGAATCCGACGACGCCACCACATCCAATTCCAACGCGTCCGTCCCCCCCGCACTCAATACCGATGCGCCGAAATCCAAAACCGCCACATCCAAATCTCCGCGCCTGGCCTCAATTTCAATCACTCGATCCAGCACAGGAATAACCCCTCCTCGATTCGAAGAGTTCACCTGCTGATAGCGCCACAATTCCGTACCCGCCTCGGGAGCCGTCACCTGCAAACTCCTCGCCCGAGCGCGCCCAACGTCGCGGGACCAACGCAGGCCATCGTTTCGCTCAAAAACCTGCCCGCGCCAATACAGTTGCTCGGCCTTCGGAACCTCCTCCGGAAACGTCGCCACCACCGCCACACGCCTCGACTCATTCAACTCCGCCACCTGCCCCGGATCAAAACCCGTGCGACCTCCGAATCCCGTCAGCCCCTGCATCGGTTGCAGCGAGTAATCGGGAAACAACCAAAACACCAAGATCACCACAATGCTCACCGGCACGATCAACCGAAACGAGCGCGTGAGCGACACCCAGAAACTCTGCACCGCCTCCACCGGCCGATGAATCTGTTCTGCCAGCAACAACAACACCACCGCATCAACGACGATAAAAAGTCCGCCCACCCCGGAGTAGCGCCTCAACACCGCACCCATCAAAATTACCAGCACACACAAAATCACACGCAACCCGCGAGCCGGAGTCAGCGGACGCAGCAACAAGACCGCTCCGACCACGCCGCCCGCCTGCCCAATCACCAAAGGATAATGCACTCCATTCCACGTCGCCACCACCGCCACCAAGCCCGCGATCATCAATGCCACCGCAGCCCATCCCGGCACAAAAACCCGCTGCCCACGAAGAAGCGCACCGACGACCAGGGCGACAAATGCCGCCACCACCGCGATCGACCCGTCCCGCAGCAAAATCAAATGCACACCGATCACCACTGCCAGCACCCACCCCGCCACCCGGTTGTCCGTCTCCTTCACCTCAACCCTCCTCCTTAAAAGTCGCCAGCGCCTCACGGCAGGCAATCATCTGATCACTGCGCAACTCTGCCCGTCCGGCCCCCAGATCGAGCCGAAAATCACGCCTCTCATTGACGCACTGCTCGATCCAAAAACTCAACTGCTCCAGCCGGGACTCCAGATTCGCCAAATGCCGCGTATCGCTCCACCGCAACACAACCTCCTCCAGCCTCCCCTCTTCCAAGGCCCGCACGACAAGCCTGCCACTCCGCGCAAAAACCCGCCAGTCCATCCGCGACAACATATCCCCCGGCACATACGGACGATGCCCGCTCACGTCCTCGCTTCCGTCGTCCTCCGCCGCATTGCTCTCCGCGACCTCCACCTCCAAGGGCCGCCCCCTCGGCACCGGGTAAACATAGTAATCCCCGGCCGACGGAAAAACTTTCCACGCGAAACACAAACCCACCGGACTCAACGAGCACACCCACATCTGCGGAATCGCAAATTTCCCGCGGCGCTTCGTCGGCAACGCCACCCGCACCGCCACCGTTTGCCTCGCCTCCACCACCGGCACCCAAGTCGACGCCCGAGGCTTCACCCGCCAACCCGTCCGCACACTCAACCCCACACGCTCGCGCTCAGCCGTGTTTCTTAACGTCACCTCTAGCACCACATCTTCCCCCGCCGGCACCGGCACCGCCCGACATGCCACAATGTCAACCCCACGCAAATTATCGTTGCTCTGGATCAACGCGACAATCCCCACCACCGCCAGCGTGATGCCCAACGTCTGCAACACCTCCGACGCACTCGGCACCGCAAATCCCGCACCGAAAACAAAAATAACGAAAAACCCGAAAACGAGCCCCGCCCAGTGGAAAACGATATAAACCCGTTCGCGCGCGGCCATGGCCTTATCGGACCCGAGTGTGCTCCAGCAACGAACGCGCCATCACTGCCGCCTCGCGGCAATCCCCCGGCGACCTCGCGAACTGCGCCAAGCGGTGCGTCACAATCGGAAGAAAAACCTCCTGCACATCATCCGGCAAAACATGCTCCCGCCCGCTCAGGAACGCCCTCGCCTGTCCCGCTCGCTGCAAACCGAGGCTCGCCCGCGGCGACAAAACCCATCCCCGCTCCCTCGCCGCCTCAAACAAATCCAAAATGTATTCGGACACCGCTTCCGCCACATGAACCCTCCCAGCCTCCGCTTGCCAGCGCACAAACTCCTCGGGCGTCGCCAGCGCCCTCAACGTCTCAAAGTTAAACCCCAAACTCTCCAGCCGCCCGCGATCCCGCTCCAGCAACTTTCGCTGCGTCTCCCGCGTCGGCGCCCCCAACTCAATCCGCATCAAAAACCGATCCACCTGCGACTCCGGCAACAACGCTGTCCCCACCTGCTCGCGCGGATTCTGCGTCCCCACAAAAAAGAACGGATCCGGCAACGCATAAGTGTGCCCCTCGATCGTCACCTCATGCTCATCCATCGCCTGCAAAACCGCGCTCTGCGTCCGCGGCGACGCCCGATTGAGTTCATCTCCGAGCACCAACTGCGCAAAAATCGGACCGCGATGAAAAGAAAACGTCTGCCTCGTCGCATCGAAAATCTGACTCCCCAAAATGTCCGCCGGCAACAAATCGTTAGTGAACTGCACCCGCTTGAAGTCCAGCCCCAACAACCGCGCCATCGCCTTCACCAACGTCGTCTTCCCCACCCCCGGCGTGTCCTCAATCAACAAATTTCCCCCCGACACAAAACAACACAACGCCAACTCCAACTCCCTCTCCCGATCAATCAAAGCCCGCCCCGCCTCCACATGAAATTTCTGCAAAAATGACTCCATCTCAACCCCCACCCTACACGAATCCCTCAACTCCGCCTGCGGAAATCCTCG
>JBBRHN010000010.1:0-14964 GCA_038222685.1 Chthoniobacterales bacterium
TTGATGTTGCACTTCGATCAGAATCCGAACGTCGGTAAGCGCATTATTGAAAAGTGCCTCATGGCGGCCCGCGCACGCGAAGCAGCGCGCAAGGCCCGCGAAACCGTTCGCAAAGGCGCGCTCACCGGGGGCGGACTTCCCGGCAAGTTGGCGGATTGCTCGGAGCGCGATCCCGCGTTGACCGAGCTCTACGTGGTCGAAGGCGACTCGGCAGGCGGTTCGGCAAAACAGGGCCGCGACCGGCGTTTTCAAGCCATCCTCCCGATCAAGGGCAAAATCATCAACGTGGAAAAAGCGCGTCTCGACAAGGTGCTCCAAAACACGGAAGTCCAGACCCTCATTACTGCCATTGGCACAGGGATCGGCACGGCCGTTGGGGAGAAAGATCAGGAGGGCACATTCAACATGGCAAAACTGCGTTATGGGCGAATCATCATCATGACCGACGCCGATGTGGATGGTTCGCACATCCGGACGTTGTTGCTCACGTTTTTCTGCCGTCAGATGCCAGAGCTCGTCAAACAGGGAAAAATCTACATCGCGCAGCCGCCGCTCTATCTTATCAAGCGTAAGAAACGCGAGGAATACGTGGACGACGACGCCCAGCTCAACAAAATCCTCATCAGCATCGGAGCCGATGAGGTGAAGGTGAAAAATCTCGCCGATGGGAAAACCTTCACTTCCACTCAACTCAAGGAAATCCTCGAACTGCTGGAACGCTTTGCGAAATTCAGCGACGCCATTCGTCGTCACGGCGGCGATGTCGAGTCCTACCTCGCCGAGCGCGATCCGAAAACGGGCAAGCTCCCGACGTATATGGTCAAAGTCCGTGAGGGCAACACCGAGTGGGCCACGTATTTCCCGGGCCAAGACGCCGTGCGCGAATTCCATGAGGGCAATCGCGATCTCAACCTTTTTGACGAAGCCCCTGTCGAGACGCCGGAAGTCGAGACCCCAGAGGTCGTGGCGAAAGTCAAAAAGGCCGAACCCGCGAGCCGCCGGCGCGCGAAACTCATCGAACTCCACGAGTCGATCTCCGCTCAAAAACTCATCGACGAACTCGCTCGCAAGGGCCTCAAAATCGACCACTACGCCGACAGCGATCATCCCATCTTTGAACTCATCGAGGGCGAGGGCGACAAGGCCGTCACTCACCCTCTCTTCGCGATCCCCGAAATCCTCGACAAAGTTCTCGAAATCGGCAAACGCGGACTCTCGATCCAGCGATTCAAAGGTCTGGGTGAAATGAACCCAAAGCAACTCTTCGAGACCACAATGAACCCCGAGAAACGCAAAATGCTCAAAGTTGAGCTCAACGAAGATAACTCCGTCGAGGCCGACCGCATGTTCACCATTCTCATGGGCGATGTCGTCGAGCCTCGCAGGCAGTTTATCGAGGATAACGCTCTTAACGCACGACTCGACGTTTGATCCAACACAAACTTTGGGAAATCGGCCTTGACAATTGTGACTACACGTGACTACATTTCAGAATGAAAGCTCTGCCTTCGTCCCGACTCACCGACGGCGAACCGCTCCATCCCTCGCCTGTTCTGCGCGAATTGGCCGAGCTCCCGGGAATCGGCGAAGCCATCAGCGTCCGCGCTGCAAAAGCTCACTTGTCAGCTCTCCTCAACCTCGTGGAGAGCGGGCACGAAATCACCATCACCAGCGGCGGAAAACCCAAGGCAAAAATTGTTTCCTTGAAGACCGAGAAACCCCGCAAGCGCTTTCCGGGCGCAGCCGAACATCTTGCCACGATGCCTCCGTGGAGAGGGGGGCCTGCAGCGGAGGAAATTATCCGCGAGGATCGGGATTCGCGGGGCTGGTAACAATGTATCTCGATTCCAGCATCATCGTCAAACTGCTCGTTGTAGAGAAGGACAGCGACGTGTTTGTCAAAGCCACCGTTGACGAAACGCTCGCCTCGTCCGAGTTGGCCTTTACAGAAGTCGCAGCAGCACTTCATTCAAAGGAGCGCGACAAGGAAATTTCCGCCGACGAACACCGGCACGCTTGGCAGCGGTTTCTGAAGTGGATTCACGATGAGGTTTTGCTCCTTTATCCGATGAATTTACGGGCACTCAAGAATGCGAACCGGATACTTTCGGCCACGCACCCCAAGGTCGCGCTCCGCACCCTTGATGCCATCCATCTTGCCGCTTGTGATTTGAGCCAGGATTTTCCGCTCTGCACAACCGATCGCCGCATGCGCGAGGCGGCCGAGATCCTGGCATTCCCGCTGTTTCCTGAAACTCTCCCCCCTTCTTAATTCTCTATGTATACGCAAAACGAAAAAGTGGAACTGGTCAACGTGGCCGACGAAATGTCGAAGTCGTTCCTCGACTACTCGATGTCGGTCATCATCTCTCGCGCGCTGCCTGATGCGCGAGACGGACTCAAGCCTTCCCAACGCCGAATCCTTTTCGCGATGAATGAGCTCGGCGTGCAGCCCAATCGCAAGCACCTCAAGTGCGCGAAGATTGTCGGTGAGACGATGGGTAACTACCACCCACACGGCGACCAAGCGATCTACCCCACGCTTGTCCACATGGCTCAACCCTGGGCCATGCGCGAGATGCTCGTCGATGGACAGGGCAACTTCGGCTCCGTCGAAGGTGATCCGCCGGCATCCATGCGTTACACCGAGGCCCGACTCCAGCACCTCGGGGCCGCCCTCATGACCGACATGGACAAGGGCACTGTGGATTTTGTGCCGAACTACGATGAGACGCGCATGGAGCCGACCGTCTTCCCCTCGGCTTTTCCTAACCTCCTCGTAAACGGCGGCACCGGCATTGCCGTCGGAATGGCGACCAACATCGCTCCCCACAATCTCGGCGAATGCATCAACGGCATTTGTGCCCAGATCGATGATCCCGACATCACCATCGAAGGCCTCATGGCCTACATCGTTGGCCCTGATTTTCCAACCGGCTGTCTGATTCAGGGCGCTACCGGCATCCGCCAATACTTCGAGACGGGACGCGGCCAAGTGCGCGTGCGCGGTCGTGTGGCTGTCGAAGAGGGTAAGGGCGGACGCGAAAGCATTATCATCACCGAGATCCCTTACAACGTGAACCGCGCGGAGCTCGTCAAACGCATCGCGGCGCTCGTGAACGAGAAAGTCCTCACCGGCATCAGCGACGTGCGCGACGAGAGTGCCGAAGATACGCGCGTCGTTATCGAGCTCAAGCGCGATGGCAACCCGAAGGTGCTCATCAACAATCTCTACAAGCACACCGCCCTCGAATCCTCGTTCAGCGTCAACATGCTGGCTATCGATCGCGGCAAACCCAAACTTCTCTCGCTCAAAGAGGCCATTAATTGCTACATCGAGCACCGCCGCGAAGTCATTCTTCGCCGCACACGGTTCCTCCTCAACGAGGCCGAGGTCGAAGCCGAGAAGCTCGAAGGCTATCTCATCGCGCTCGCGAACATCGATGACTTCATCAAAGTTATCAAAGAATCCAACGACCGCGACGACGCGAAGAACAAACTCCTTGCCCTTTCGTGGACCCAGAAAACCGTCGAGCAACTCGGCATCCTCATCCGCAGCGACGCCCGCATTGTTGCTGGACACTACAAGTTCACCGAAAAGCAAGTCGGTCACATCGTCGATCTCCGGCTCTATCAGCTCACCGGCCTCGAGCGCGACAGCATCAAAAAGGAATACGACGATCTCATCTCAACGATTAAAGACTTGCTCGACATTCTGGACAAAGAGAACCGCGTGCTCACCATCATCAAGCAAGAGCTCCGCGCCCTTCAGGAAAAATTTGCCACCCCGCGCCGCACGCAGATTGTCCCGGCCGAAGGCGACATCGCCATCGAAGATCTCATCGCAAACGACGGAGTCATCGTCACCCTCACTCACAACGGCTTTATTAAACGCACTCTCGTTAGCGCTTTCCGTGCCCAGAGACGTGGAGGCAAAGGCGTGATTGGCATGACCGCCCGTGAGTCCGAAAACGAAGAAGATAGCGACTTTGTCGAATATCTCTTCACGGCGACGACGCACGACTATCTCATGTTCTTCACCGAGACCGGACGTTGCTACGTCGAGCGCGTTTTTGAAATTCCCGAAGGCTCACGCGCCAGCAAGGGCCGCTCGATTGCGAATCTACTGGAGCTCCGCAATAACGAAAAAATCGCGTCCACCATCCGCGTCCAAGGTCAGAAAAACGACGACGATACCTGGACCAAAGATCTCCACATCGTCTTTGCGACCCGCAGCGGAATCGTCAAAAAATCAAACCTTAACGATTTCAAAAATATCCGCAAAGGTGGCATCATCGCGATTAAAATCGAGGAGGGCGACCGCCTCATCGATTGCAAAATGACCAACGGCCAAGACGAAATCGTCCTTATCACCCATGACGGGCAAAGCATCCGTTTCCACGAAGAAGAAATGCGCGACCAGGGCCGCGACACAGTCGGCGTGTGGGGCATCCGCCCGGAGAAGGGTGACTACATCATCGCCGCCGCCGTCGTCAACAAAGACGCCCAACTCCTCGTCGCCGGCGAAAACGGCCTCGGCAAGCGCACTACGTTTGAGGACTACCGTGTCCAAAGCCGCGGAGGCAAAGGCATCATTACCATGAAGACCAACAAGAAAACCGGCGGAGTCGCCGGCGCTCTCACCGTTCGTGATGATGCCGAACTCATGCTCATTACCAACAAGGGCAAAATGGTGCGCACGAGAATCAAGGAGATTCGCGAGACGGGCCGCAACGCCCAGGGCGTCAAACTCATCGACCTCCGAGAAGGCGAAAATCTCCAAGGCATCGCCCCTGTCGTCAGCGACGGAGAAGATGAATCCGACATCGAGACGCCTGAGGAAGCCTAAGAAGCCACGCTGGGCAATCGCCGCATGATCTGACACGCTCTCGCATTATGCGGTTTGCACGGCTCCTCATTTACGGCCTCCCCGTTGCCCTCCTGCTCCTCATCGGCGCATCGTTTTTCAACTCGTTCCTGCTGTCGGGAACAAAGAAAAACGAGATGTCAATCGGAGTTCTAGGCGAACCTTCCACGCTCAACCCCATCCAGCAAGCCGACGGCGTCGCCTCTCAGGTCTTCGCCACCATTTTTAACGGCCTGCTCAAATACAACGAGAACCTTGAAATCGTCGGTGACCTCGCAAAATCCTGGTCGCTCAGCCAGACGACGACAGTGGTCTTCCGCGATCCAAAGTCCGCAGCCATTGCCGCCACCATGCTTGAGGTCTGGCGTCCCGAGTGGGACGGCTGGCAGCTCGAAGCCGCCACACCCGATGGCAACCTCCTCAAACTCGCATTCACCGTCCCTGGCCTTGAAGCCTCCGAGAAAATTTTCGCCCGTCTGCCGAAAGACGGTCTTGCGCCTCAGTCCACCTTCCGCGTCGAGCTAAGAGTCGACGCCCGCGCGACTGCCGAAAAATTCCTCGCCGAAAATCGGTCCGCCCCTGTGCTTCGCCATTGGGTCGAGTCCGGCTCAGCCTTTGAAATCACTGGCGGCACCGAGATTCGGCCACTCCTCGAATCCTGGCTTTCCTCCCGAGGCGACGGCAAAATCACTGATGAAACGAGCGTCCCCTTCCTCGCCGAACCCCTTGTGATCTTCGCCCTCCGCGACGGAATCCGCTGGCATGACGGCGCGCCTTTCACCTCGCGCGATGTCGCATTCACTTATCGGGCCATCATGGGCGACGCGACGGCCTCTCCGCGCAAATCTGACTTTGACCTCATTCTCAGCGTTGAGACTCCCGGCCTCCGCACCGTTCGTGTGACCTACCGAAAACCTTATTCCCCGGCGCTCTCCAGTTGGATGATCTCCATCCTCCCGGCGCATATCCTCGAAGGTAAATCTCAGGAATGGTGGTCGAAAAACTTCAACCGCAGCCCGACCGGAACCGGCCCTTTCCGGTTCGGCGAATGGAAAACCAACGAATTCGTGCGCGTCGTGCGCAACCCCGACTACTTCGACGCCCCCGCGCCGTGGCTCGAATCCATTGTCTTCCGCTCCCTCCCCGACCAACTCGCCCTTCGCCTCGCCTTCGAGACCAAACAAGTCGATTTTTGGTCGGCAGAACCTTGGGCCGTCGCAAACTTCCAGACAGACCCCCGCTTCGATGTCTTCTCCGCGCCTTCTAACTCCTACACCTACGTAGGCTGGAATCTCAGGCGTCCCATGTTTCAGGACGAGCGCGTTAGGCGAGCCCTCGCTCACGCCGTCAACATTCCCGCAATGGTCAAATACATCCTCTACGGCAACGGAGTCCAGAGCACGGGCATCTTCACGCCGCAAATGTGGTTCTTCGATCCCGGTATCCAACCCTACGCTTTCGACCTCGAGAAAGCCTCCGCGCTCCTCGACGAAGCCGGATGGCACCGCGGCCCGGACGGCATTCGCATGAAAAATGGGGAACGTTTTGCTTTCACCCTGATCACCAACAACGCCAACGAAATCCGCCGCGACATCGCGACACTCGTTCAGGACGGATTCAAAGAACTCGGCATCGAGGTTAAAGTCGAACTCTACGAGTGGGCGGTCTTTCTCAAAAACCATGTCAACAAAGGCGACTTCGACGCCATCGTCCTCGGCTGGTCACTCGGCCTCGAATACGATCAGTTCCAAATCTGGCACTCGTCCCAAACCAACCCCGAGCAACTCAACGTCGTCGGCTACAAAAACCCTGAAGTGGATTCCCTCATGGAAAAAATCCGCCAGGAATACAACCGCGAGAAAGTCATCGCCCTCGCCGGTTCCATCCAGAGCACGATCTACCGCGACCAACCCTACCTCTTCCTTTACGTCCCGGAAGGCACCACGGTTATGTGGAAAGACACCTACCGCATCCGCCGCCCCGACGCTCAAGGCAAGTGGATCGACCAACCGGTGGAAATGACAAAAGCCGGATGGAGCTTTTGGTCTGACTGGTTTTATCGCCCGGGATCCGAAAAGGACCTCCCCAAAGTCACTGCCCCGCAGTAACTCTCATCGTACTAGCCCCGCAAGATCGCCATCATTGGTCCCATCCCCCATCGTCCAGGAACCCGTTCTCGCTTCCGCCCTCATTCAACCTTACTGCTATCACCGGACCCGAGCGCATCGCGAATATGCTCGTAGCTCTCTGGCGACGCCGGAGATGTCGAGAGCGCAAGCAACAACGCCCTCACCATCTGTCCGCCCTCGCCCTTGTAGCTGCGGATGAATTTCTTGAAATCATCGCCAGCCTCAACATTTGCTCCGTCGCTGACTACCTTCCAAATCACAACCGGAGTTTTGGTTTGTTCTGCCGCCACCACCAAACCAAAGCTGTTCATGTCCACGGCATCTGCACCCGCTATCTCACGCACTCGGGCTCTCTCAGCATCGTTCGCAACGAACGCATCTCCAGAGGCAAGCACTCTCTCTTCAAACTCACTGAATCAAGTCGCTTTGGTTTCCGCGACGACACCTGGAACGGCTAACTCAATCATCGCCGTTGGAGACACAACCCAACCCGCATTGCCAAGGCTGCCTCGCTGGTAGCCAACCACTTTCTTGACTCGAAACCATGCACCAGTCGGCAAACCGTCGACTAACGCACCTGACGGGCCAACCGACACCAAAAGGTCCGCTGGAAATCGCCCGAGCAAGTTCGCGGTTGAAATCGCGGTATCAATGTTCCCTGCCCCCATCTTCGCCGCACGAACCTTGTGCTTTCCGACTTGAAACTCCTGCACGCTCGTCCCGCCGCACTCGTAGCTTCGCGACGGTGCCCCGTCCTTAACGGTCGCCAAGTCAGCATCCAGTGCATAGAGAAACGCGATTGTGCCCGCACGAGCCGCCGGACACAGGAGCAAGCCGACGAGCAAGACAATCAAAACGCCCACAAAACGAGCAAAACCGAAAATGCGCCGTTTTCTCCGAACAAATCCGATTTTGACGAAATTGTAACATTGTGGCACGACATTTGCTTCGCATTCATTTTCCATGGAGGTATAAAAATCCATCATATCACACGCGATGCAATCTTTAACTAAGCGATCATTCATTTTAGGGCAGCTGTCATTGTTACCGGTGCAATGCTTCTCGGATCTGCATCAGGACTTGCCTCGATCGTGGCCGGCAACCGCAAGCTTCGCGGTAACGCAAAAGTCGAAAACGTCAAGGCCCGCCCAGGCTTGAAACGTCGCCTGGACATCTTTCAGATCACTACTGTCGCCAACGCCTTCCGAATGGCCAACGCAAAGACCGAAATCGATTTTTCAAACTGATAAACTTTCCGCCGTATAAATGATCACGTTGAAACGAACATGACCATGTAGGGCGATAAACACCGGCACTTCAACCACCCACAGGGATTGGTTGGTGCCGGACCTTTTTCCAAGAAATGCCAAAACAGCGAATCAAAAAGAGAGTGAAGCAGGCGAGAGCCTTTGAGTCCTCCTCCGCGAGACGCCTTCGTTCCATTGCGACACAGGTTGACTCTGGCGAGATTGCTGGAGCGCTTAGCCTCGTTGATGCCGAACTCGCTGCCGAGAAACAACCTCGTCGTCGAGCCAAACTTCTCGGGCGGGTCGCCCGCACTTTAAACAAGCGAGGGCGTTTCGCGGAGGCCTCGCAAGCTTTCCAGCAAGCGTCCACAATGGCCGACACTCATGCCCGCGACTGGTTCCCGCTGGAAAAGGCACGAATCAGGGCTCTGATCAAAGATGTCGCCATTCCACAGGCGACAGCCGCTGAAAACAGTGCTATGCCAAAGCCGGGGCTAAACTTGCGCAGTTCGACGTTGCGCGAACCACTGCGGAACAATCGCTCAGGCAAACCGGCCGGTTTACGGTTCCCATCCGCCCGATTCGCCTCAGCGTCGTGGCAAGCGATCTCGGCGACCTTTTCTTTCTCGAAGGCGAGTTGGATACGGCGAAGGCATTTTTCACAAAGGCCATTGCAAACAACCCTCGCGGAGGAACTCGTGCAAGGCAGGGATTGGCCGAAATCGCTTTGCGCGAGGATGATGCAGAGACCGCTTTCCAGCGATCCGTCGAGGCGCTTACGCTCGGAAAGTTTCAGTCAAAGACCGTGGCCTCATGGAAACCGTTCTTCGCTGCAAGGCGCAAACTTGGCCAGCCCGGCCTCTCCCCGGAATTCGTCGCCAGCATCAAGGCCTGCCGTCCATCCGTTCGTGCCAGAACAACGCTGGCCATCGTCCGCGAACTTCGTTCTGCAAATGACGCGCAGTGGCAGGCAATTGCCGACGATTGGTTAGCATCGCAAGCCAAAGCGTTCCCCGATGTGACTGCCGAGTTAAGGAAGCTGAAGATGGCGGATACCAAAATGGCGCTCTCCAACCCCGGCAAACAAGCCGCCACCGCCCGCGCCCTTCTCGCTTCGGATCAACTCGCGCCGCATGAGTGGCTTGCAGGCGCCAAGGAAGTGGTGCGCGCCTCACTGTTTGCCAATGCGAATCCTGGCACCAGCCAATTGGTAACGGAAGGCCGAAAACGGTTTGGAGTAGACTTTGTTCCTCAGCTACAACACAGCCTCGCCTTGTCTTGCATGATGGCCAAGCGACACGATCTCGCTCGTCCGCTACTGCGTTCCACAATAGGTGGCACTGGCAGCGTAAAGAATCACATTTGGTCCAAAGCACAGTGGGCTCTAGGCAGAATGGAGTCTCTCCTGAAGAACTATGCCGACGCCGTCACCGCATTCGCGGCGATTGCGGGGAGCGCGCAGGTTCCCGCCGCGTTTCGCCTCCAAGCCAGGATGCTCTGGGCGGAGAACCTTCTCAACTCTGGCGATCAACAAGCCATCGCAGCCTGCGCAAAAGACATCCCGGCCATGTTGCAAGGAGTGCAGGACTATGAGTTACTACTAAATTTCGCCCGCCAACTATCGCGCTCTAAAGGGGAATTTCGCGATGCTTCCGACAAGGTCTTTAAGCTCGGCGAAGCAGCCGCTCTCAAGGCGTTCGCGGCGGCCTCTCACCCGTCGCAGGCTATCGATATCCTGTTCAAGCTTACAAGACGCCAAATTTACGACTTTTTTGGTTCCGAATCAGTGATCTCGTTTTGGAATGACCTTCCGGAACAAAAGCGCCTTTGGCTTTGGAACGACAACAACAATTGGTGGGGGTATCAAGCCTTCTTACTTCAAGCCTATCTCAGAACCGACAACCTCGACGACGCAAGGACTCTCGCCAAGCAGTTGCTAGATGACCCGGCAACCCCGCGCACCGCTCTACCAACGGTGCTCATTCCGTTTTACGACGAACTCATCGACAAGGGTTCGTCCGCCGAGTCCCTGGAAGCGTTTAAATGGATCGTCACAGAAAGCCCAACGAAAGCGGGTTGCGCCCGAGCCTACTACTGGCTTGCTCTGGATGCATATCGCAGCGCCGATCAACGTTCCCTAACTACGTTTGTCGACTTAATGCGCAAAAGCAACGCTCATACCGAGGTCACGCTCGACCAATGGTATCTCGAGGCAAAAGCCATTCTCATCCTTGGAAATCTAGATGAAGGCTCAGTCCCGCAACAGGCAGTCAAATTTGACAAAGCATTTATAAGGTCGGCAAAGGCTAAGCTGGAAAAAGATCTCAGTAAGTTGGAGCCCTAACAAAATGACTTCTCCGAAGAGAATACGCTCTCGTGGGTCACTGTCGCTGGGAGCATCATTAATCTTAGGGCTATTCATTTCACCCATTTTTGCTCAACCGAGTTCGCCACCGGCTGGCCACCCTGACTACAGCGTAGATGCAATCGAGGCTAAGGACAATGACACGAGTAAGGGTAACAGGGCTAGCACTTCTCAGCTGCAGATGGCGAACACTGGTCAACGTTCCGCGACTTTATCTGCCTCGTGCTCTGGAACTAAGGAGGACGAGGAGCCTGACTGGAGCGGGTTTGACGGAGCAGACGACTATGACAAAACCGAGACTGCTCAGTGGGCTAATTCCTCAAGCAGCACCGCTTCTGCTCGGGCGAGTGATGGTTCAGCGAGTGTGAGTATTGAACTTGTTGATCTAGCACCAACGTCCAAAGCGTGGAACTCGGAACCACTTACCACTACGTTTACAAGAGCAGTGCAAGCGCTTGGTGCGAGAGCTCAAATTAGTCTAACTCCATCATTAGGTTTTTCTACCGACATGACTTACGATGAGTGGCATTCCGATAAATACAATGATCCAACGGTTGGAGTCTCGAAGAAACTCAATGGTTCTACTGCGATTGATGCGGGAGTCTCTGGAAGTTTTCGATATACATTCTCTCTCGGCCCAATCACCCTTACACCAGTCGATTTAGAATTGGGATTTAACGGGAACGCAGGGTCTATTACGTGCACTAACTTCACCCACGACTGGTCGAAACCGCCCGATGAGCGATGGTCTGGAAGCTGGGCACTATCTTCGTCGCTGACCGCTTCGAGCTTTCGCGTGTTCAGATTTCCCGGAATTGAACAGTTAGGAGTTACGGGAGTTGAGCTACGGGCGGGTCTAGATGGCTCTATGACTGTTTCGATTAACGGCTCGGCGACCGTAGACAAGGCAGATCTTGGTTTCACAACCGGTGATGTGGGCATTCCCTTAAATGCTAGGATTTCGTACTCCGACGGAACTCGTACAGAAACTGGCACGCGGTTAAATGTCCCATTTCTGAGTAATTTCAGCTACTCGGTGCCCATCTATCACAGAAAACTGCTCAATGAATAAACGAGCTCTATGGCTGCTAGCAATAGGTGCGATGACTGTTGGCGTTGTCGCGCTACCTCTCTGCGGACGGAAATCCCATTCGAGTCGGAACGTTGACGTTCACACGACAGTTTTTAATCCGGGCATCTCGATTACTTCCAAGGGGGAACCGACGGAATTGCGAGATTTTCCTCTTCCTGCCACCGTTCCGCTTGTTGCATTTCTCGCATCGACATCGTGGGCAGAGCTTGCGCCTTTTTACGCCAAGCAATCTAGGGCGGTTGCAGGGACAAACGGGCAAGGCACACTCATTAATGAACGCCGTCCCGGGATTTACTTCAATACTATTGCGTCCTTGTCCACCGTCTTATTGCCAGATGGCAGCACGCTTTTGATAGTTCAGAAGATTCCACGAGAGTTTTCAGGCAATACCAATACAGCTGGAATATGGGCACCCGTGACGTTGGTTTCCGAACATGGAAAATGGAAGATCGACCTTCAGTTCGAAGGGACAAGTCTCAACTGGTTTCTGCAATTCACCTCGCCCGAAGATTTGATCAACAGAAAGATTGAATTTGAAAGGCTCGTCACGGAGACGCTCGCCCGCTCAAAGAAACTATAAGTTCGACTAAGCGAGTGGCACGCGTCAAACTAACGTTCGGAGTGAGTAGGCATTTTTAGAGAAAATCTGAGACTAGCGCGTATCTTATCGGCAACGTCACTTTTTTATGTTCCCGATAAAACTGGGACATGGTCTGAAGAGGGGGCGACCTCGTTGGATTGGGAGTCTTCCCGCGATACTGATCTCTCTGAGAGTCCTGAGCCTCTTTGATTTATGAAAAAGCAAACGTTATTTTGCCTGATTGTGGCTGGGATATCACTCATTATCCTGATCGCTATTTTAACGTTGCCGAAAAAGTCGACTGCTGTCAGGTTGGAACCTGCCGAATCGAAGCTTGGCGGAGAGATAGAATTGAGCTATGTCAGATACACTCCTCCAATTTGGATGAAAGGTTCACAGAACGTGCAGGGGGAAACAGATGTGCCGTGGATGCCTGGGGCTAAAGCAGGCTTTGTAAAAGCCGGCGATCCTGTTGGAAACGTCAAGCCGTTCGCGACCGCGGCCTTCATGAAACATGATTTCTCTTTAGAGGCATACCGAACGGGTCAAACTGCCATTGCTAACCGACTCAACGATTTTGCAAGCACTGTTTTTCACGCGATTGATGTAACGTGTACCGCAGGGCGTTTTATGATCGTAGTGGGAGTGGAGTTTGTATCCACTCCTCCTTCTCAAGCGGAGTCACTTTCTTGCAGCCTCTACGAGTTGCAAAACGGGAAACGGTTAATGACGTCGGCTCGTCAACATTCACCCCACTCTTCGCCCTTCCATGGAAACACTTGGATCAAATAAAAGCGATGGCATATGCTGGAGTCGCCCGCATGAACGAGTTTGGGACTTGGCAGGCAGTTGAGTAGCAACTTTAATCGAGTGCCACAACAGTCAACGCAATCCAAAGAAAAACCTAATGTCGTAAAGAAATACACGATTTCTTCCCTCATTCTTTCAGCCGTGCTGCTCGTGGTTTTCGGTACCCTTCATCGCCCCCATTTGGGAACCCCGGTGAGGATCGATAGGCCTCTCCCACAAATAGGTGATTCGGTTGAGCTGACGATCAAAATGAATGAACCTCCGTTGAAAACGGCCGAAGGCTCTCGTAAGTTCGCTGCAAACACACAGGGTTGGATGGAGCCGGATAATCTTCGAATCTCTGCAGACCTCACTTTTGAGGAGTACACCGGTCTTTGCACTCCTGAGTTATTGGCTCAAACTCAAATTGATCAAGGGCTGTATGATCAATGCTTACAGGCAATGAAAGCCCGTCGGCAGAAAGGGCAGCGGCCTCTGGTTTCCGATCTCTCGTATTTTGTAATCGCGCGATCCAACGGAACAGAATTTGTTGCCTTGTGTAACACGCGCGGGTACCGGGGCAAAGGATTCAAATGGGGGTAACAAAAGCTTTCAATTTTACAAAAAAATCGGGAGATCGATGGCAGTATGATGTTCCATCTTACCCGGCAAACCCGTTCTCAGTTCCTCCGTATGACGACCTCGACGAAATCAACGAGGTGATCGCCTCAGGCAAAGCCAAGGTTAACGAGGCTGGGAAACTCAAGCCCATCGATAAGATGTAACGCGGCAAAAGAGATAATGTGAATCACCAGCGATTGGTATTTTCAAAAGCGGGGATTCGCTACGCTTTACTTTGAAAAAATGTTCTGTGGCAGTGTGGTTGTCCGTCTTCAGCGCTCCCGAGTGCATACCCAGAAAATCTTAATGTGACCGCATCTACGTGGAGTCTGTTCTCGAGATTATTTGGAATCGTCGCCGTTTGCGTTGGATTATGCCTTGTTGCAGTTGGACTCACGCGGGCATTTGAGACCTTCGATAGCCAAAGCTGGACATCGACAAGTGGTCGCATTCTCGCCTCAGAGGTAAAATCGGAATCGTCCATGTATTTCCCGCATGTTCGCTACGAGTATCGAGTGGATGGCAGTGCTTATATATCAGATCGCGTCACGGTGAATGACTTCAAATCTAGCTCCCGGAAGGGCGCTGATGCAATTGTCGCGCAGTTTCAGAATGGATCGCCAGTTTCTGTTTTCTTTAATCCGAAGAACCCATCGCAATCGCTTCTCCAAAACAGTTGGCATTGGACTCCAGTCCTTTTTTCGTTGAGCGGGCTTGTGTTCGTGGTAATCGGCGTAGTTTTGCCCTTTTTGAAACAAGGGCGGACTTCTAACAAGACGGGAAACTGGAGGTCAGGGTGCAAATAATTGCATGTGCGATGGACTGTTGGAGTGCCCACGGACTCTGAGGAGGATCTCCTAAAACCCGACACTATCCGGTAGCAGGAAATTCCCCCAAGACGAGCGCGTCTTTTGCGCGCAAAATCCTCTACTCGAAGACCTCTGGTGTCTTCGCACCTTCAATCTTCCCGACGCGGTCGTAAAGCTTGCCGAGATTACGAACAAGAGCGATCGAGCGTTTGTATTCCTTGATAGGCCGCACTGGACCGCCAGCGCAGATTTCGCCAGCCTTGATGTCTTTACTCACGCCCGACATCGCCGCGATGATGACTCTGTCGCCAATCTCAAGATGCCCGCAAATGCCAACCTTGCCAGCAATCGTCACGTAGCTTCCGATCCGCGTGCTGCCGGAGATGCCGACCTGTGAACACAAAATACAATGTTCGCCAATGGTCACGTTATGCGCGATCTGGACGAGGTTATCGATTTTTGTG
>JBBRHN010000011.1:0-14550 GCA_038222685.1 Chthoniobacterales bacterium
GTCGCACTCGCGGCCACAGACCCGCTCCCGATCGACGTCGCCGAGGCCGTTGTCGCTCTGAACTATCTCCTCAAAGGCATCGACCTCATCCCCGACTCGATCCCCGAAATCGGAATGACCGACGACGCGAGACTTGTCGCCCGCGTCCTTGCCCGCAACCCATCCATTCTTTGATGAACACATCCACTCTGCCCGCCGCTCCCAGCCAGGACGCCCTCTTGGCCATTTGCCTCTTCGCGGCCTTCGCCGACGGCGAAAAATCCGAATCCGAACGCGATGAAGTCCGCCGTCTCGCCGACGAGTTTGAATCGGAAAACCTCTCCGCCCTCTCGCGTCAGATCCTCATGCGGAAACTTCCGCTCGAATCCGTCGTCGCCGATCTTCCCGCCCCGCAAGACCGTCTCCTCGCCTACGAAATGGCGCTCGGCGTCTGCGAAGCCGGCGGCACTGTCACGCCCGACGAGCAGGAATTTCTCAACAACCTTCGCCGTCTCCTCAACCTCGGCGAGTCCGAGTCCCGCACCGTCGAGGCCTCGGTGGACGCCCTCGCGCTCGCTCCCATCAATGCCCCCGCGCTCCCGCCCGAAACGAACCCTGCACCCGATAACGGAGGAATGATTCTCAAATACGCCATTCTCAACGGCGCACTCGAACTCCTCCCCGAAACCCTCGCGACCGTCGCCATCATCCCGCTTCAGATGAAAATGGTTTACCGCATAGGCAAATCCCACGGCGTCGAACTCGACCGTTCTAATATTAAAGATTTCCTCGCCACCGCTGGCCTCGGCCTTGGCTCGCAAATGGTCGAAGGCTTCGCCCGCAAATTCATGCGCGGCCTCGGTAAAAAAGTCGGAGGCAAACTCGCCGGACGCGCGGCTGACCAGATCACTGGCTCCGCCTTTTCGTTCGGCTCCACCTACGCGATTGGCCAGATCGCCGAAAAGTATTACTCCTCCGGCAGCAAAATGGACACTGCCAACATGAAATCCACCTTCGAGTCCCTCTCCCAAAAAGCCCGCGAACTCCACTCGCAATATCTTCCCCAAATTCAAGCCCGCGCCCAATCCCTCAACCCCACCGAAATCCTCTCCCTCGTCCGCGGCAACGCCGCCATTTAGGCGCGCTCGGAGTCCGGGCTTTTATGTATTTTTGTATCGTTCCGCGCTGAAAAAGTTGCCAAAGTGGGGGCATGAAATCAGCCTACGAACTTGCCATGGGTCGCTTGGAGAAAGCCGCACCGACCGTCAGCCTCACAGAGGATCAAAAAGCCCGCATTGCCGAAATCGACAGCGAGATCAACGCCAAGATCGCCGAGAAAAAGATGTTCCTCGATGGAGAAATAGCCAAATCGTCAAGGGAAGAGATTGATGCCATCCGTCGGCAGCTCGCGTCCGAACTCGAGCGACTCGAAGAGAAGCGCGAACGCGAAAAAGCCAAGGTTCGCGAGGTGGCGTAGGCCAATTTCGCCTCCGTCGTTGACACACGGCTCGCGCTGCGTAGCGTCTCCACAAGTTTTAAAAATGCAGGCTGAACAATCTGAATCCGCGAAACGGTTTATTTCGCACGCACCCGGCTTCTGGCCGGACACCTCTCCCGAGCAATGGGGCGACTGGCGCTGGCAGCTCAAGAACCGTGTCACGACGCTGGCCGGGCTCGAGCGGCATCTGGATTTGTCATCCGAGGAGCGCGCCGGGGTCTTGCTGGCAGGCACCAAACTCGCGCTTGCGGTCACGCCGCATTATTTCAACCTCATCGACAAGGACGATCCGGCGTGTCCGATCCGGCGTCAGGTGGTCCCACGGATTGAGGAAGGATACGATTCGCCGTTCGATATGGCAGATCCCTGCGGCGAGGATTCTGCCATGCCGGTGCCGGGTCTAGTGCACCGATATCCGGATCGCGTTCTGTTTTTAGTGACAGATCGTTGTGCGTCTTACTGCCGTTACTGCACGAGGAGCCGGGTGGTGAGCGGGGTGGGGGAGCAGGAGTTGCACACGGATTTTGAAGAGGCGTTTGCTTATCTTGCGAAGCACACGGAAGTGCGCGACGTGCTGCTCTCCGGCGGGGACGCGCTCATTCTCTCGGACAATAAACTGGAGGACATCCTTCGCCGCCTGCGGGCGATTCCGCACATCGAGTTTTTGAGGATTGGAACGCGGGTCCCGATTTTTCTCCCGCAGCGGATTACGCCGGAACTCTGTGCGATGCTGAAAAAATACCATCCGCTTTGGATGAGCGTTCACGTCAACCATGCCCGCGAACTGACGACCGAAGTGCGCGACGCGTTGGCGCGACTGGCGGATAGTGGAATTCCGCTCGGTAACCAGAGCGTGCTGCTGGCCGGTGTGAATGACGATGTGACGGTGATGAAGGATCTCGTGCAGAAGCTGCTCATCTGTCGCGTGAGGCCTTATTATTTGTATCAATGCGATCTCATTCGCGGATCGTCGCACTTGCGGACATCGGTGGCGAAAGGAGTGGAAATCATCGAAGCGCTCCGCGGGCACACGTCGGGCTATGCGATTCCGCAGTTTGTCATCGACGCGCCGGGCGGCGGCGGGAAGGTGCCGATCAATCCTGGCTACGTGCTCTATCATGATCTCGAGAAAGTTGTGATTCGCAATTTCGAAGGGCGGATCTTTGAATATCCCGAGCCCGCGGCGATTCCACTAGCCACGCATCATCACGAGTCCGATCTCTGCACGGCCTAAACGAGATGGCCGGCATCATCGTTCGCCCCCGATCCCGTATTCTCCACGGTCACGATTGGGTTTACTCCAGCGAAGTGCTCAAAGCGTTCGGCACGCCGCAGGATGGCGAAGTCGTATCGATTAAAGACGGCCGCGACCGCTTGCTGGGCGTGGGAATTTACAATTCGAAGTCGCAAATTGTTGTCCGGCGATTCTCGCGCCAGCGTCAGGATCTCGACGAGGATTTTTTCCGTCGCCGAATCGCTCAAGCTCTCGAATATCGTGAGCGGATCGGTTGCCGCGCGGATCTCGGACGCATCGTTTGGAGTGAGAGCGACGGCTTACCCGGGGTGATCGCCGACCGCTACAGATCGGTTGTTGTTCTGCAAACGTTGACACTGGCGATGGATCAGCGCAAGGCGGTGATAGCGGGCGTTCTCGCGGAGTTGCCGGGAGTGGCCTCCGTGATCGAGCGAAACGACGCACCCGTGCGCACGGCCGAAGGGCTCGCGCTAACGAGTGGCGTCCTGCTCGGTGAGGCGCCCGCGCCGTTTGAAGTCGAGGCCGCGGGCATTCGATTTTTGGTCGATGTGCTCGGAGGTCACAAGACGGGACTCTACCTCGATCAAATCGAAAGTTACTCTGTCGTCGCGGCAATGGCGTCGGGGAAATCCGTGCTCGATTGTTTTTCGAATCAAGGCGGATTTGCGCTCGCGTGCGCGAAAGCCGGTGCGTCCTCAGTCACGGCCGTGGAGTCCGGCGCGGAGAGCATCGCGCGTCTCCGGCGTAACGCGGAGACCAACGGATTGGCCATCGAGTCCCGCCATGCCGACGTGTTCGATTTTCTCCAGCGTCCGGATCGCCCGGAATACGACCTCATCATTCTCGATCCGCCGTCATTCGCAAAGGCGCGGGGAAAAATCCAAGAGGCGCTGCGTGGCTACCGGGATTTACATCAACGCGCGGCGCGTTTGTTGTCTAAGAGCGGCCGGATTGTGACGTTTTCGTGTTCGCATCATGTCGCATCGCACGAGTTCGAGGAGGCCATCGCCGAGGGACTTCAGGACGCGCAGCGCAACATGCGGGTCATCCAGCGGTTGTCGCAACCGGCGGACCATCCCGTCGTGCTTGGTTTGCCCGAGACAGAATATCTCAAAGGCCTTGTGCTTGAGGCGATGCCCGGCCGCTGACGTTTGTTCAGCTGGCGAGAATGTTTTTCAGGCGAAGCGCGGCAGCGGGGGGGATAAACGGACTCACATCGCCGCCGAGTCGGGCGACTTCCTTGACGATGCGCGAACTGAGGTAGGTAAATTCCTCTGTCGGTGTGAGAAACACTGTTTCGAGCCGGGCCTCAAGTTTGCGGTTCATCAAAGCCATTTGAAATTCAAACTCAAAATCGGAAACCGCACGCAGGCCACGGATGACGGTGAATACATCGAGTTCGCGTGCAAAGTCCACAAGCAGACCTTGAAGGGGCATCACTTTGATGGCAGGCGAATCACCGAGGCTTTCCTTGAGCATCGCCATGCGGTCAACCACCGGGAAAAGAGGATTTTTCGTTTCGCTCGTCGCCACCGCCACAATGACCGTATCGAACAAATCCGTCGCGCGTGCGATGACATCCATGTGCCCGAAGGTCACAGGGTCAAAACTTCCAGGGTAAATCGCACAGCCGCGTTTCATTGCTGCAACTCGTATCAAGGAATGCGGAAACGGGCAAGTCTGGCGGGGCGAATCATGAGCAGCGCGTTGTTTGACAGCACAACTGTATGCCTGTATATATGGATCTATGAAGACGACGATCGATCTGCCCGAAGAAATCCTGCATCGCGCTAAAGTCGTCGCCGCCCAGCGCAAGACAACTCTTAAGGAGTTGGTGCTGCAGGGCCTCGATTACGCGACCCGCTCCATTGCTTCTGACCCTGAGCAGGAACGCAAAGAGCGCGCGCAGAAGCTCATCGCTGCGCTCACCAAGTGCCGAAACACGGTGCCCATCGGAAAATTCAACCGTGAGGAAATCTACGACAGGCACAAGGGGAAGCGGGAGTAATGGTCTTCTTCGATACGAACATCTTTGTTTATGCGGTCTCAGGGGCGGAAGCCGACCGCTTGCGCCATGAAAGTGCCGTCCGCCTCCTTGCCGAAGAGGATTTTGGAATCTCGATCCAAGTCATTCAGGAGTTCATGGATGTCACCCTCCGCAAACAGAAGTTGCTGGCATTAACTCTGGATGAAATTGCCGACATGGTTCGCCTCATGTCCACCTATCCCTGCGTCGAAACCACGCTGCTCCTTGCCCATCGGGCGTTTGATCTGAAAATAAAATTTCAAATCTCTTATTGGGACGCCGCCATCCTCGCTGCGGCAAAGGAACTCGGCTGCCATACGCTCTATACCGAGGATCTGAATCACGGTCAAAACTACGAAGGAGTCAACGTGATTAACCCGTTTTTGAAAGGATGAAGGGAAGCCTTTGACTATGCCATCCGGGATTGCACCAAAAATGCCAAAAACTACCTCGTCGACTTTCTCGCGCACTGACCCTCGGGAACCAACGCTCTTCGAGTATAAGCTCGTCCGCTCCGCTTCGCGGACATTGCTCATCGCCGAGGCAGGGAAAATGAGGCCATTAACTTCCTTGTATCCAACTTGCGCTTTGTCCTTCATTCCTCCGAGAGCGATGACGGCCCAGTTCTCGAACTCGAACGGCGGCAACGCCCGCAGTTTTCCTCCGTCCACGGCAGGTCGCGCACGACGAACCCACGTCCGATTTTCCAAAGCTCCTCCTTCTCCAACATGCCGCAAGCATCCTGCAACCACTTAGCCATCACTCGGCAGGAGGTCGGTGAAATATCGATGCCGATCCATTGGCACTTGAGTTTCTGCGAAGGCGGAAGTGGGACGGGCACCGGTGCTCGGTCAAGAGCTTGTGAAAGCCCTCTGCAAACGCTGGAGTTATCGAGTTGTTGCCAGACCGGAAGTCACATCATCCTTGATGCGGAAATTCCCGGGCACCAACGGCTGCCTGTGCCAAATCACAAATTCCTGAGGATCGGGACACTCAATGCCATCCTGCGCGTGGCGGCAAGTCACAAGGGAGTCTCGAAAGGAGAAATCCTCGAAACGCTCGAGTAGCAAATGCAACGGGGTCTGAAAAATATTTAATGGCATAGCCCAGCAAATGTCCTACCGTCCTACTTATGGTCTGGGCGTTATGAACAGACGACTATTTCTCCTCAAACTCTCCGCCTTGTGCGGATCGGGACTGACGGCACTCGCATTTCTTGGCACCGGAGGCAGCGAAGCCCCCGCCCCCCTCAAATCTTCCCCGGACAACGCGGCATGGGACTGGTGGCGAAATCTGAAGCGGATTCCGCTCACGACTTCGGACGACCAATTGACCGCATTGTTCATTCGCGCGGCAGCCGCCCGACGCAGCCTCAGGGTTGTCTATCACGGCGGTAGCCATCCAGGCGGTAGCCGCAAGGTCTCGCCGCTCGGCGTCTTCGGTGTGGAAGGTTACGAGGGCATATACGTAGCAGCCTTCTGCCATGAGCGAGATGCCGAGCGCACGTTCCGCGTGGATCGGATCACTGCGGTAGTTTGAGCATGTTGATCTGCCAAAAATGTTGGCAACGGGATGGAAATGCCATACTTAGTATGGCATGAAAATGACGATGCATATTGACGAGGCGTTGCTCGACTGCATCGTCAAGTTCCATGGCTTTGCTAGCAAGACGGAGGCTGTCGACTCGGCTTTGCGGGAGATGGATCGGAAGGCGAGGTTGAAGGACGCCAGCCCGCAACGCGCTTCATCCCAAAGCGTCTTATCCATCGGCCCATTGCACAGAGTGTCAAAAAACGCAGCAAGAGGACATTACTGTCAACGAGCGCGACGCTTACTCATTCCCATTCGATCGTCGCAGGCGGTTTGCTCGAAACGTCGTAGCAAATGCGGTTAACGCCTTTGACTTCGTTGATGACGCGCGATGCGATGCGGCCAAGGAGGTCATACGGCAAGCGCACCCAATCGGCGGTCATGCCGTCGTGGCTTTCAACGATGCGGAGCGCGATGGTGTAATCATAGGTGCGCTCGTCGCCCATCACGCCGACGGATCGCACGGGGAGAAGAACGGCGAAGGATTGCCAGACTTTGTAATACCAGCCCGAAGCCTTCATTTCTTCGATGACGATGGAATCCGCATCGCGCACGATGCGCAGACGTTCCGGCGTGATGTCGCCGATGACGCGGACGGCGAGGCCCGGGCCGGGGAATGGCTGACGCTGCACGATTTCCTTAGAGAGGCCGAGTTCGGCGCCGACGCGGCGGACTTCATCTTTGAAGAGTTGGCGCAGGGGCTCGACGAGCTCGAATTTCATGCGCTCGGGGAGTCCTCCGACATTGTGATGGCTCTTAATGAGGGCGGCGGGATTGCCGGAAATGGAGACGCTCTCGATGACGTCCGGGTAGAGCGTGCCTTGAGCGAGGAAGCGGTAATCGCCGGGTTCGGTGCGCTTGAGATTGCGGGCGGCGGCTTCGAAAACTTTGATAAACTCATTGCCGATGATTTTGCGTTTGCGTTCGGGATCGGTGACGCCTTTAAGTTTTTTGAGGAAGCGCTCGGCGGCATCGACCTTTTGCATGCGGATGCGGAATTCTCCTGCGAAGAGGCGTTGAACGGCGTCGGCCTCTCCCGCGCGGAGCAGGCCGTTATCGACAAAGATGCAAGTCAGTTGATCGCCGATGGCTTTGTGGAGGAGGGCTGCAGCGACGGAGGAGTCGACGCCGCCGCTGAGGCCGAGGATGACTTTTCCGTCGCCGACTTGCTCGCGAATCTCGCGGCATGTGCGGTCGATGAAGGACTCCATCGTCCAGTTTGATCGGCATCCGCAAACGCGATGAACAAAGTTGGCGATGATTTCGCGGCCGCGCGGCGTGTGGACGACTTCGGGGTGAAACTGGAGACCGTAGATGTTGCGCTTTTGATCGCCGATGACGGCGTGGGGGGAATTTTCTGTGCGTCCGAGCGCTTTGAAGCCGCGGGGGAGTTTGGTGATTTTGTCTCCGTGGCTGTTCCAGACATCCAACGTGGCCGGGAGTTTATGGAAAAGGGCGCAGGTGCGGTCACCTTGGAGTTTGCCGGGGCCGTATTCGCGGTGCTCTGAGCGTTCGACTTTGCCGCCGAGCGTGTGGGCGATGAGCTGCATGCCGTAGCAGATACCAAGAACGGGAATGCCGAGATCGTAAACGAGTGGATCAACCAGCGGCGCATCCTTGGCGTAAACGCTGGCCGGGCCGCCCGACAGGATAATGCCTGTTGGCTTGAGCTTGGCGATGGCCGCGGCCTTCGTGCGATACGGGATGATCTCGGAGAAGACATTGCACTCGCGCACGCGGCGGGCAATGACTTGCGTGTATTGTGAACCGAAATCGAGGATGAGGATTTTTTCCCCTTGAGGTGGAAGAACGGACATCAGCTTGGAATTAAAGAGGGATGCGGAATCGAAGAGCCGCCGCGCGGCGGATGGGGGTTAGCGGTAGTCAGGCCCGAACGAGTCGCGTGTCGGATCATTGGGGACGATCTGCCCCTGACCGCGAACGCCTTGTTGAAACTGATCGCCGACGGAGCCGAGATTTTGCTCCGCCACCGAGCAGGCGCCAAGTGAGAAAATAACGACCGCCATGAAAAAAAAGATCACGCCTTTCATCCGCGGGAGCATAATGATTCCGACACGGATGGCAAACATGATTCCAGCAGAAGTGCTCCTGAGCTTCTATCGAGACGGTCTTTTTCCGATGGGCGGGCCGGACGGTATCCGGTTGTTCTCGCCGGATCCAAGGGGCATCATTCCACTCGAGAGCTTCAAATCGCCGCACGGCACGCGCAAGAGCCTGAAAGATCGGGAGTGGTCCGTAACGGTGGACAAGGCGTTCGAGGAGGTTGTTCAGGCCTGTGCGGAGCGGGAGGAGACATGGATCGATGAACCCATTGCCGCGAGTTACGCCGCGCTACATCGGCTCGGGCACGCGCATTCGGTGGAGGTCTGGCGAGAGGGCGAGTTGGCAGGCGGGCTTTACGGGGTGAGCCTCGGGGCGGCGTTTTTTGGGGAGTCGATGTTTCACCGTGCATCGGGCGCGTCGAAAGTCGCGTTGGTCTCGCTGGTTTCGATTTTGCGCGAAGGCGGGTTTGGACTTCTTGATACGCAGTGGGTGACGCCGCATCTGGCCGGCTTTGGTGCGGTGGAGATTCCGCGCCGCGTTTATTTGCGAATGTTAAAGGATTGCCTGACGCGCGACGCTGCGTTCACAGCTGACTCGCTGCCTTGCGCGGAGAAGAAGACTTTTCGCAAGGGAGGGTGAATCCCAGATTTACAATCCGCGATGCGCAGTTAAGCATGGCGCTCATGAGTTTCTCCCTCGGAATTGACTACGGAACAAACTCGGTGCGCGCGCTCGTCGTTCGCTGCGCCGACGGTGTTGAGATCGGCTGCGGCGTCGCCCAGTATCCCTCCGGCAAAGAAGGTGTGCTGCTCGATAGCAAAGACCACCATCTGGCGCGCCAACATCCGGGAGATTATCTCTTCGGGCTCGAAGCGAGTGTGCGAGCGGCTTTGGCTGAGGCCGCACGGCACAAAGGATTTCGCGCGGCGGACGTGATCGCCATCGGCGTGGACTCGACGGGATCGAGTCCGATTCCTGTGGACGCCAAAAACCGGGCACTCGGGATGGAGGCGAAGTGGCGCAAGAATCTCAACGCGCAATGTTGGTTGTGGAAAGATCACACAAGCTGGCGCGAAGCGGCTCGTATCACCGAACTGGCCGCGAAACACCGTCCGCAATTCATCGCGAAGTGCGGGAACACGTATTCGTCTGAGTGGTTCTGGAGCAAGATTTGGCATTGTTTGAAAGTTGATCCGGCGTTGTTCAATGCGGCGTTTTCGTGGGTTGAGTTGTGCGACTGGGTTCCGTCGGTATTGGCGGGAGTCACCGATCCGCGGGAGATTCAGCGCGGTGTTTGTGCGGCAGGGCACAAGGCGCTTTATTGCGATGAGTGGGGAGGATTGCCCGACAAAAAATTCCTCAGTCTCCTCGATCCCCAACTCGCTTCCCTGCGCGACCGCCTCTACGAAAAGGCGCATGACGCGACGCAAGCCGCGGGCCGCCTGAGCGAGGCGTGGGCGGAGCGGCTCGGGCTCAATGCGGGCATCCCGATTGCGATTGGAGAGATGGACGTGCATTACGGGGCAATCGGCAGCGGCATTGCCGAGGGAACGTTGGTGAAGGTGATCGGCACATCGACCTGCGATTGTGCGGTCGTGCCGACTAAGAAAAAAGTCGCGGATATTCCAGGCATTTGTGGGATTGTCAACGGAGCGATTCTGCCCGGTTTTTATGGTATCGAGGCCGGCCAGTCGGCTGTGGGGGATATTTTCAAATGGTGGATCGAGACGATTTGCGGCGGTGACGGTGCGCTGTATTCCCGACTCGAAAAACAGGCCGCGAAGCAAAACCCGGGTGCGTCCGGATTGCTGGCGCTGGATTGGAACAACGGCAACCGCACGATCCTGGTTGACCCCATGTTGTCAGGACTGATCGTCGGCACGACGCTCCACACGAATCAGGCGGAAGTTTATCGCGCGCTCATCGAGGCAACGGCATTCGGCGCACGAACTATCATTGAACGGATTGAGGAATACGGAGTCCCGGTGAAACGCATTGTGTGTGCGGGCGGCATCGCTGAGAAAAGTCCAATGCTTATGCAAATTTACGCCGACGTGACCGGACGCACGATGCAAGTCGCGGGCTCGGGGCAGGCGTGCGCTCTCGGAGCGGCGATCTCCGGGGCCGTTCTCGCCGGCGCCCATCGGGATTTTCCGTCCGCACAACGAGCGATGACTTCTGTGAAGGAGATCGAATACAAGCCGAACGCGGCCGCCCGAAAAACTTACAACGCGCTCTATCGTTTCTACCGCCAGCTCCACGATGCCTTTGGCGGCGTGAACTCCGCTGCCGACCTCTCGCAGGTCATGAAAGAACTCCTCAAAATCAAACAAAACGCTAAATGAAAAAATCCGAAATTTGGTTCGTTACTGGAAGCCAGCACCTTTATGGCCCGGAAACCCTCAAACAAGTCGCCGCAAATTCCCAGGCCATCACTTCGTCGTTTGCTGGCACGCTTCCGCTGACGGTTGTTTTCAAACCCGTCCTCACCACACCCGCTGCGATTCGGGAGCTTCTTCTTGAGGCCAACAACGACGCGTCGTGCGCCGGCTTGATCTTGTGGATGCACACGTTTTCGCCGTCAAAAATGTGGATCGGCGGGCTCTCCGCGCTGCGCAAACCGTTTCTACATTTACACACGCAATTCAATCGCGACCTGCCGTGGGGTGAGATCGATATGGATTTTATGAACCTCAACCAATCGGCTCATGGGGACCGCGAGGCAGGATTTATTCACACCCGGATGCGGCTCGCGCGCAAAGTCGTGGTCGGGCACTGGCAGGATCCTGAAGTGCTCGCACGCGTCGCAGCCTGGATGCGCGCCGCCCGCGCGTGGCACGACTGGCAGGGCGCGAAATTTGTGCGCTTCGGCGACAACATGCGCCAGGTCGCCGTGACTGAGGGCGATAAAGTTTCCGCCGAAATGCGATTCGGATTTTCCGTCAACGGACACGGCATCGGCGATCTTGTCGAGGTGGTTAACTCGATTGACGAGGCGAAGGTTGATACCCTCTGCAAAGACTACGTCGGGAGCTATCAACTCGCGCCCGAGCTCTCGCCTAGAGGCTCGCGGCACGCTTCGCTGCGCGAGGCGGCTCGCATTGAACTCGGTCTCCGCAGTTTTTTGGAAGCGGGCGACTTCGTGGGTTTCACGACGACTTTTGAGGATTTGCACGGACTGTGCCAACTGCCCGGAATCGCCGTTCAGCGCCTGATGGCGGATGGTTACGGGTTTGGAGCGGAGGGGGATTGGAAGACGTGCGCGTTGTTGCGGGCGATGAAAGTGATGGCGTCCGATCTCGGCGGGCGGACTTCATTTATGGAGGATTACACGTATCACCTTGCGCCGGACAACCATCTCGTGCTCGGCTCACACATGCTGGAAGTTTGTCCATCGATTGCCGCCGCCAAACCCTCCTGCGAGGTGCATCCGCTTGGCATTGGAGGAAAGGATGATCCCGTGAGGTTGGTTTTCGACGCTCCAGCGGGGCAGGCGCTCAACGCAACGCTTGTCGATCTCGGCAACCGCTTTCGCCTTCTGGTCAACGAAGTGCACGCGATCACGCCGCCGCATCCGCTACCGAAACTGCCCGTCGCCCGCGCCGTGTGGAAATGCCTGCCGGATTTCAAAACCGCCTGCGCGGCTTGGATTCATGCGGGTGGAGCGCATCACACTGGTTTCAGCTACACGGTGACGCGCGAGCATCTCGAAGACTTCGCAACGATGGCGGGTGTCGAGTTTCTCACCATCGGCGAGGAGACGCGGTTGCCGGAGTTCAAAAAAGAACTGCGCTGGAACGAGGTCCATCACCACATCGCGGGAGGCATGATCGCGTGAGCCGCTTCGATGCGATACGCGAAGAGTGCTGCGCTGCAAACGCCGCGCTGCCCGCCAGCGGGCTTGTCGATTTGACGTTCGGAAATGTGAGCGTGCTGGATCAGGACGCCGGGGTGTTTGCCATCAAGCCGAGCGGCGTTTCCTACGATCAACTGACGCCACAGGATATGGTGATTGTTGATTTGGACGGGGAGATTGTCGAAGGCGACCTTCGGCCTTCGTCCGATACGCCGACGCATCGGTATCTCTTCCGCGCATTCGTCGGCATCCGCGCCATCGTGCATACCCACTCGCGCCACGCCGTCGCCTTCGCGCAGGCTGGATGCGAGATTCCGCTCCTGGGCACCACGCACGCTGATTATTTCCACGGCAACGTGCCGGTGACCCGCGCGCTGAAGGATGCAGAGATCGCGGGCGAATACGAATGGAATACCGGAGCCGTCATCGCCGAGACCTTCGCCCAGCGTGATCCGCTCGCCATCCCCGCCGTGCTTGTTCGTAATCACGGCCCGTTCGCGTGGGGCCCGTCTGGAGTCAAAGCCGTCGAAACCGCCCTCGCGCTGGAAATCATCGCCGACATGGCCCTCAAATCCCTCGCGATCAACCCCACTTCGATGAGCCCGGCAGAGGCGTTAGTCGACAAGCATTTCCTGCGCAAACACGGCTCGGAGGCTTATTATGGACAGGGTGCCGGTTTTGCTCGAGAGCGTCTGCGCGATGTGACTCCAGCCGCTACGAGGCCTGCTAATACGAGCAACGCGACGGTGGAAGGCTCAGGAATGATGGCAAGAATATCAGCCCGATAGTTCGGCACAAAGTTGTCATACGTCACTTCGCGGGTTTGATTGGATGGCTTCTGGTAAGGACTATTTGGTGACTGACTCTCGACAAAATCAGGAAAGCTGACGGAATCCTCGGGTAATGAGCTGAGAACGTAGGAGTGAGTTCCGACCAAGAGAAAATTTCCACCGCTTACAATAAAGCTCGGTGCCCCGGAGTCACCGATACGCGCACCAAGTTCACCGGGATTATGCCGATTCACATCGGCGGGGGATGTGGCAATGTCAAAGACAAATCCAACAGCGTTAAAGTCCCCAAGACCGACGAGGGCGGGAGCACTGCTGTCTCCGATTTCGATATTGTTGAGTCCGACCACAAAATTTGTGGTGCCACCCACGGTATTGGCAGCGCGAAGACCGACTTGATAGACCACTTGATCGGCGTAACTCCCCAGAGTGCTTGAGAGGTTAACTATGTTGCTGGCAATAGTATAGCTCTTGATACTCGACGGAACGGGAGTTGAGAGTCTGCCAATCCACAGGTCTGTATTGAAAAGGCGCACACCCGATGCCACCGAGCGAATAACTGTTGCACTGCTTGAAGAATTGCCCTCGTAAAAGGTGACCGATTGCCCGATTGCCGGATGGAAGTGATTCGCAGAAATGAAGTATTCTGAGTTGAGCATGGTGGCCCACGCATTGTTGTCTGCACGAGCTACGCCTGTCAGATCAAAGGCGGAAGCAATGAAGGATGTGCTATCGAATCGATCATGCAGATTCGAGTTATAGCCGGTGATGAACGATGCCGAACGAGCCATCGGGCAGAGAACAAACAAAACAACTACGAAACAGAGGAGCCCTTTCATAAAAAGTAAAAATAGTGTCTACGCAGGGGGCGAAAATGTCAATCCCCCAATGTCACACTGTCCCAATCTCACACCCGATTACCTGAGATGGATTCGGGTCGACTCGCTGTTCCTTATCGCTGCGGAACACCTTCTATTTGCTGAAGGAGCAGCGTTGCGCATCTGACAGTTACTTTGGCCAAGGATAGCAGGCGAGTGGACTCGGTTTCGAGGGAGGTGATTGTGACGTTGGCGATGCCGCATGGGGTGATGTGGGCGAATGGGGGAAGTGACGTTTTGAGGATATTGAGGGCAAAGCCATGCATGGTGATCCATTTGCGGACGCCGACGCCGAGGGAGGCGATTTTTCGGTTTTTGACCCAGACGCCGGTGAGGCCTTCACGCCGGGAGGCGTCGACGCCGTAGAATTGGCAAAGATCGATGAGAATGGATTCGAGGGTTCGCAGATACAGGTGGAGGTCGCGTCCACGCTTGTTGAGGTCGAGTATGGGGTAGCCAACGAGTTGGCCGGGGCCGTGGTAGGTGGCCTGGCCGCCGCGGTTGGTTTCGACGACGGGGAAGGGGAGTTGGTCGCGGACGAGGAGGCTGGATTGGTCGCGGGTGCGGCCGATGGTGTAGACGGGTTCGTGCTCGAGGAGGATGAGCTTTTCAGGGC
>JBBRHN010000012.1:0-14541 GCA_038222685.1 Chthoniobacterales bacterium
CAAAACTCAAACTCTTCGCCTCCCGCTGCGTCGTTTGATCCCGGCCGAGGCACCAGTAATGCTCCGAAATTCGAGCAGCACTTACACGGTCTTCGTGCCGCAGAGTGCCCGCTTCAAATCGAAGACCTACAGCCTCCGGCTTAAGTTCACCAACTCCATCGCGCTCCTTACCGAGCGTTCGGTTCTTCGGGTCGTGATGAACGACATCATTGTAGGTCAGTATTACCTGGACCGCGCCAATCCTTTTAACGAGGTCGATCTCGATATCCCGCTCAGCCTTGTGCAAACAGGCTTCAACCGCCTCCAGTTCATCGTGGCCCAGCATTATACTTATAAATGCGAAGACCCCTCTGCGCCTGAACTCTACACCGAAATCGACCCCGATCAGTCGTATCTCACCACGACGGGCGAATGGCAGGCCGTTCCAGAACGCCTCTCGTTTCTGCGTTGGTGGGTCGATGAGAAGATGTGGGTTCCTTATCAGTTTAATGTCTGCATCCCGTCCGCCGGAACGATGAGCGATCTTCATTTGGCATGGGGGGCAATCGTGACCCAAGGCATGGCGCTCGCGGTCAACAACCAGCCGTTCCGCGTTTCGACAGCCACGGCATTGCGGCCCGGCATGGACAATATTGTCATCGGCACGATGAACGAGCTGTCACCATTCCTCACGGCAACTGAGGTCGGCTCAATCAACGGGAGTTTCCTCGCGATCAAATCCCTCCCCGGCGACCCCGCTCACTGCATGATTATTGTCAGTGGCCGCAACGATGCCGAGGTTAGCCAGACCGCGCTCGCGCTCGGCCTCGTCAACTTCCCGCTGCCCGACTCAAAGTATGCACTCGTTGGCCAGATGACCTTGCCCGAGAGTTCCTCATACGTTCGCAATGCTCCAGTCCAGGTGCCGGGCATCTACAGTTTCCGCCAGCTCGGGTATCGCACGGTAACCATTCGCGGTTGGAATACCGGATCCTACGTCCTCAAGGTTTACATGCCGGGCGACATCTCCCGCGATGACCAAAGCAACGCGGAGCTCCGCCTGAACTTCGTTTACGGTGCGGCGTTGCGTCCCGACTCGGTCTTCAACGTCTTCATCAACCGCCAATTCCAGACTTCGATTCGCCTCAAAGACATCGAGGGGGCCAAACACGGCGACCACCGCCTCTATCTCCCTATGCAGGCCTTCCAACCGGGACTCAACGAAATCGAACTCGCGCCGAAAATGGTGCCGCTCATGTCCAATCAGTGCGAGATTCTTCAAGACGAAAATCTCAGTTTCACGCTCTACGAAGACTCGGAATTTGTGTTCCCGAAAGCTCTCCGCAAAGCTCGCCTCCCGAGCCTGGGTCTCTTCTCGCAGACGGCCTTCCCTTACTCTTCGCCGCCGGACGGCGCGGAGACCGCTGTGCTCGTCAGCGGCAAGGATGCTGACACCGTTTGCGCCACATGGACGCTGATGGGCAAGATGGCGCAGATTTCCGGCGCGCTCTTGTTCCGCACCGAGATTTCCTTCAAGCTTCCGCGGAGCAAAAAGAGCCTGCTCGTGGTGGGACCACGCGACGAAGTTCCGGTCGAAATTTTTGCCAAAGCCCCCGTCTCACCCCTCCAAATCGGCAAGATGCGCTACGTTGTGAGCACGAGCCCGAAGCCCGAAAAATACGCCACCTCGCCTGTTGAGGAGTTTCTCGAAAAAGTGCGCGGTCAGTCCGCCGAACGCGGCGAGCCAGAGGCGCCCTCGACAGCCAACTTCGATCTCACGGCGGATCTCATTGACGACATCGTCGCGACGCAGTTTGAGTCGCCATTCCACACCGGCTACCCGGTCACCGTCGTGACCGCGTGGGATGCCTCGAATCTGCTGGCCGGCATGAACGCCCTTCAAGAGCGCGAAGTTTGGGACAACCTCGCAGGCGATCTTGCGGTTTGGAATACATCTCCCAAATCTCTCTCCGTCGCACAGGTCGGGCCTGGCTTTATCTACAAAGTCACAAGTGTTGCAACGCGCCTCGCCAACCGCATGGATCAGCAACCATGGTTCTTCGCGTTCATCGTTCTTGTCGTGATGGGTCTCCTCGGCTTGGGCATCCGCTCCGTGCTCCGCAAACGCGAAGACCCCGAGGCTTAAACCATGTTGAAACATTGGGGAACGCGAATCGCAGCGGCCGTAATCGGGGTCTTGGCCCTTGTGTGGCTCGGTTTCTGGATTCGCGACCTCTCCGATCCGTATCATCTTCCCGGCGGCGACTGGCGGCTTTTTAAAAAACTCTTTGTCACACGCGATGGCCGTGTCGTCGATACCGGCAACGGCAACATCACCCACAGCGAGGGGCAGGCCTATGGCATGATTCTCGCCGAGGCCTTTGGCGACCGACGCACGTTCAACCGCATCTGGTCGTGGACCCAAAAACATCTTCAGACCCGCCCAAACGACAAACTCCTCTCATGGCTCTGGAAGCCCACCGGCAAAGGCCCGGAAGGTTCCATCACCGATCCCAATAATGCCAGCGACGGAGAGCTCCTCGCCGCATGGGCCCTCGTTCGCGCCTCCAACCGCTGGAACTCCTACCCCTATCAACAGTCCGCTGCCGAGCTCCTCGTCGACCTCCGCCGCCTTGCCGTCCGGCAAACACCCTCCGGCCTTGTTCTTCTGCCCGGCGTCGATGGATTTTTGAAAGCTGACGGGCTCGTCCTCAATCCCTCCTACTACGTTTTCCCCGCGCTCCGAGAGCTTGCAAAAATCTTCCCCGGGAGCGGATGGGATCAACTCGACGCCGCCGGACGCTCTCTCATCCGCGAAGCCCGGTTCGGGAAATGGAACCTCAACCCCGATTGGCTCCTCGATGGAGAAGCCATCACTCTCGGTGCCCCTTTTCCGCCGGAATTCGGCTACAACGCAGTGCGCATCCCGCTGCACGTCGCATGGGGTGACCCAACCTCCGACCTGCTCGCTCCCTACGGTGACTTTTGGAAAGACTTTCCCGATCTCGCCGCGATCCCGGCGACCGTGAACTTGGAGACCGACGCCTTCGGCCCCGACCCCTCGCTGCCGGGCGTGCAATCGATTGCGCGTTTTGTCCTCGCCTGCCGTTCGGGCACTCGGTTAGTAATGAGGGATATGCCGCGTGTTTCCCGAGATGAGCCCTACTACTCAGCCAGCCTCAAGCTGCTGACAAAAGTAGCACTCCGCGACACGTTTGGAGGGAATCCGTGATCAAACTTTTCGCCATACTCGCTCTCGCAAGTCTCTCGTCGATGCACGCTCAAATGGGTGGACTGCCCTCCGAAGAACCGGACTCCATCGGACTGCCGAACGACGCCGAAGCAGGTCCCACGCCGTCATTGTTCGTGCCGGTTGTCCCCGGTCGCTTCCAAGTGTCGCCTATCGCCACGCCTCCACCCGCCGTGCCGCCGAGCGTGCCGACGCCGCCGAAGATCAAGGTCGAGCCCACACCGCCCGCCTCGCCCGCGCTTGTTCCGTCCGCCACCCCGCCTCCCGGCGCGTCGCCTTTCCCTCGCTCCCAAGTTTTCCTTCCCGCCGACATCCCGGCACCGGCCATCCAAGCCACGCCCGAGACAACCGATTTGTTCCCGACCGATGCCGCCCTGCTCGCGGAACCGACTCCGGCACTCCCCGTATCGGCCCCGCCCCGCCCCTCCGTTTCGCAAACCTCCCGCGCCGCTGCTCAAGCCACCGCAGCGTCCGCCGCTGCGCAAAGCACGGGCGCGCAAGCCCCAGAAGCTCCGGCAGTTAGCCAGGCGCAAATCAGCCAAATGGTCAGCCAAGCGACCGAGAAACAGGACAGCCGCCTCGCGACTAAGGCCGGGTGGGCATATTTCGCCCGCAACGAATTCTCCTCCGCCGCGATGTGGTTCAACCAAGCCATGGAATGGAGCCCCGGCAATGGCGAAGCAGCTTACGGTCTAGCGCTCTCAAAATTCCGTGAAGGCGACCTCTCCAGTGCCGAGGCCATCGTCAATTTCCGTGGCGACAGCTACCCGAAAATGCGCCTCCTCAAAGGCGACATCGCTTCCCGCCGCGCCGTCGAAGCCTACGAAGTCAAAAACTACGCCCGCAGCCGCGAACTCATGCTCCAAGCCCAGCAGGCCCGTCCGCTAAGCCGAAACGAGCAGACGATTCTTGCTTGGGACTATTACTACCTCAAAGATTACGCCACGGCGGCCAACATGTTTGAGCGACTCTACCGCTCTTCGCCAAGTGAGAACACAGCGCAGGGCCTTTACGCCTCCCTCTCCCGCACAAAATCCTACGACAAGGTGGACGTCATTAGCGACACCGTCAAAGGCCCGCTTAAAAAAATGTATGGCACGTCGGAGGCGCGCCGCTACTTTGCCGCCAATCTTTTCGTCGCTTCCGCGGCAGCTGGCGGCGAAAAAATCTACCGCGTGCTTGAGAATTACACGACGCCGAGTGTCGCAATGGGATTTGCTTACAGCAGCAAGTCGGGCACCGAGGGCGAGGGCCAACTCGGCATCGGCTACGTGCCAGTTATCTCCGGCAGGATTTATCCCTCAAATAAAACAATCCTTACAGCACAGATTTCCCGCATCACGCTCAACTCTGGAACCCTCGCAGAAGGGGCCAACGTCGGCAGAGTCCCCACGACATTCACACCTTACTCGTTCACTCCGCAGACATCCTACAGCAACCTCTATGACTTCTCGGTGCGCTTCGAGTATCAGGACTGGGTGAGTTGGTATGCAATGTTCGGCATCACGCCGTCCGGCGGTCCAATAAATGCGAAGCCGATTGGCAACATCGGAATGCTTTACCGCATGGAGAAGGGCTACGTCCGAGCCGAGCTCTATTCCAAGGCCATCAAGGAGAGCATCCTCTCCTATGTGGGCATGAGAGATCCTTACAGCGGCAGAACATGGGGTGCAGTGCAAGAAAGTGGCGGCAGCCTGGAGTTGTTCTACACGGTCGCTCCAAAGTGGTCGCTCTTCGTCAAAGGCAGTTACGGTATTATCGATGGCACCGATGTTAAGGACAACACCCACGTCGCGCTCACCGCCGCACTCGCTTACGAATTTGACGTCAAGAATTTTGAATACATCACGCTCGGTGTCGCGGCTTCCTACGAAACCTACGACAACAACCAGAACCATTTCACCTTCGGCAACGGCGGTTACTTCAGTCCGGAATACGTCGCACAGGTTCTCCTTCAAGGACAGTTCCTCACACAGGAAGGCCGCCGATGGATTGCCTCAGGAAGCATGGGGCTCGGCGTCCAGAATAACAAACAAGCCGAATCGCCTTTCTTTCCGCTCAACCCCGACGGGCGAACATTTCCCGGCGAAGAATCCAGTACTGTCATTGGCCTCATTTCAGCCCAGGGCGGCTATTTGATTTCTCCAAACTTTCTCATCGGTGCCGAAGCGTCCTACGCCGTCACGGCCGACTACAACGAAGGCTCCATTGGAATTTACGTCCGCTACTTCTTCGAGCCCCGCAACGGTCTCCTCCGCACCGACCTCGGCCTCGACAGGCCCTAACAGCCGCAGCTTTTTCTTCAGCGAGTCACGGGAAAATCGCATGGGACGCCCTGTGCCGCAACCGGCTTCCCGAGTTGGAGTTTTCTTTTGCGCACAACTCGTCTTCGCACAAAAATCTATCTTATCCGGTTATTTCCAAGAGATGGTATTAGGCGCTTTTCAGACTTTATGTCCACAAAACACGTGCTTGAAACCGGGGGCATCGATACGGGCAAAAATTTTGATATTTTGCTCCGATTTGCGTATTATATTACCTTCTCAAAGACAGCGACATCGTAAACATTCCCCGAAAAGTGCGTTCCGATTGACTTAAATCCGGAGGTGGCTGCGAGCGTTTGCAGGTGCTCAGGTTTGCGATAGTGGAAGCGTTTGCCAAACACCTCAAGGATGCGTGTGGCGGCGGACTCGCGGTGGGTATTGACGATCAGGTGACCGCCCGGGGCGGTCTCCTTCGACACGGCCTGCAGAAGATCTTCTGCGTTGGGTGTTCCCGCTGGAGAGGCCTGCCCGAGGCGTTCCTCTGTGGTTTTGTAGGTGTGGCCTGTGAAGTATTCCAAAATTCCAACCGCAGTCACCACGTCGTAGGGCTTTTCGTTCGTTGCACAGGATGACGGATGGAAGATATCTTCTGCTCGGGCAAAAAGACCGAAATCGGCATTCCCATCAAGATCAATCAGGTCACGCAAGCGGGGGAGTTTGTTAATCAGTTGGATGGATTTCTTGCTGAGTGCAGGATCTCGATCTGAAATGACTGCCCGGATGAGTTTGGGATCATGCCCATCGCGAAGCAGGCGGTCGCAGGCCAAAATCACGCTCAAGCCGGTACCGGCGGCAAACGCTTTGATGCGCACGGGCGCTCCGTGTTTTAACCACCGCGTCGCCAGTTTATAAGTGAGTCGGGTTTCCCAAGCAAAACGGGCTTGAACATCACGGCTGGGGACAGAATCCAGCAAGAGACGATCCCACAAACCGGCGCTTCGATGAACCTCGGGAGAAAGCAGCATGTAGATGGCATTCATCGGGTCGCCGCCCTCCACCAGAAATGCCGTGTCGCTCCTAGAGGGTTGCAGCAGGATCTGGGTGTAGGGATGCCCGGTGCGCTCAAGGATGCGGTTGCGATAACCAAGAACCTTCTTTCCATCTGGCTCGGATCGAACTTCCTCACGTGTGGTTTTTTGCATTAACCAAAAAACAAATCCGGTCATGGCTCGCCGCAGACCTTTGAGAGGCATGCGCTCTGGTCCCTCAAAAATCTGCCAGCTCAGCCCGTCCACCAGCTCGCGGGACGCCTCTTCGTTGCCCTCGCCATAAAGCACGGCCATCGCTTGCATCGGGGTCAGTCCCGAAACCTGTTTGCGTTCGTTATTCATTGAAGATTTTCGTTAAGGATGCGTTTGACTTCGACCATGCCCAGCGGGTTGAGGAAGCTCCAGTGGCCGCTGGGAATGATCTGCTCACTCTGCGCGCCTGCCACATGGCTGCTCCAATAAGCCACGACTCCGTCGCTGCTCGCGGGCTTGGTATGGTCCAGGTAACCGCCGCGGCCTCGATCACCGATCAGGGAGTGAAACGGAACACCGGGTTTGAGCGGTAGGGCATTTGCTGTAAGCAGGAATCGATTTTCCGGATCGAGCATATCAATGCTGTTTGGCAGACGGTGACGACCGCCAACACGGACATCGGGCCTCACATACGAATAGACCTCCTTGTTGACTTGGCTCTGGGAAATAGGGTTGCCCACCAGCATAGCTCCCAGGCGTCCCATTAATCCGGTGGCCATATCGCTGCCCCGGTGCGAAGCGGATAGAAAAACCATCCGTGAAATATCGTCGTCAGATTTAAAAATCAGAGATCGGCTCATCAGATTTCTCGCTGCTTTGGAAAAGGGGATTTTATCTGGAGCGCGGTCGAAAAATGCATTCCAAATATTCATGCCGCTGTCCGTGAGGAGCAAGCGGCTGATCATTCCGCCCATGCTGTGTCCCATCACCACAATGTCTTTGTGGTCGGGATAAAGGCGTTTCATCTTATCTAGCTGATATCTCAAAATCGCCGCCGACATCGGATACGGTAGCCCTGAGGGATAGCTGAAGGCCCAGAATTGATAGTTACGCCGGATTTTGGGATCACTGCGGAGAAACGAAATCAACGGTAAAAAAATGGCTGGGGAATTGTTTAACCCGTGAACTAACAAGACCGGAATTTTTTTGGGGTTGTACGGTTCGAGCTGTGCGAGTTTTGCGGAGTTTTCAAAGAGGTCGGGACGAAACATCTCGCGAAGCTCGAAGCGCCTGACATTAAACCCGGCCAGCGACATGGCCAAGGGAGCTTGGAAGTCCCCTGCCAGGTTGTAGGAGTGATTGTCGAGCTTAAGGGATTCTTTCTCGAGCGGATCGGCGAACATGAGATCGCACTTCCGACCGGAAAATCGTATTGAAGCCGTGAGACCATAAAAAAGGTTCTTGTTCAGGCCGAGCGTGTTGGTGCGCGCGGGATCTTGTTGTTTCCCGATGGCTACCACGGGGGCTCCCAATCCGGTCATGGCAGATCGCTCCCCCACCAGCGTGCCGCGGAAACTCAGCCGATCCGCGGGAGTAAACTCCAAATTCGAGGGGTGGAACTGCGGGCGGGGATCCGGGGCGACGAGGCCAAGTCTCCATGGCTCGCCGGTTGCCGATGGACAGATCAGTCGCGCGTCCCAAGGCTTCAGACGCTGATCCGAAACAATCTCGACAACCCGGGCGACGGCAAAATTGTAATCGCTCTGAGAGAGCACATCCTTAGGATCAGAAGCCAGTCGGAGCCGAGCCGCATTCGCCGCATCCAAATACGCTCCGATTTGAACCAGCGGATCGTCCGGCAGCTTCTTTATGGATTTGACCACCGCCTGTTGCTCCGCCGTGGTCGCAAGGTTTGCGGTCCGGCGTTGCTTCTGCACGCTGGAGTATTGAGCGCAGCCCGTGAGCAGGAACACGAGGGCGAGTGATGCCGGGATGATGGTTTTCATGAATGTCTTTCGCTGGCGTTGGGATATCTATCGTCGACTCCCGGCACCGAGGAGACCAGTTTTTATGGAAGATTGCAGAGGTTTGCCAATCCAAAGTCGCAGGATCGCATGGTAAAAATCGCGTCCGGGAATTACGGCCTGCCTGGTCCCGTCCACCATAACAACGGTTCCCTGAGTTGGCAGGTAGTCGATAGTGACTTCCGACCCCCGATTAAGATCCGCTCCGTTCTCAAACGATTTGAAAAAGACCGCGAGCGCCTCAGCGAATACCGCCTGTTCCGACGGCGTGAGATTCTTGTTCAAATTATCGCGAACCGCCGAGGCAAACTCTGCCTCGGAGACAGATCGGAGCATAATAATTTTGAGGCGTTTCGGACCGTGATTTCGTTCCATGATCTCAACCCCATCGGCGCTTGTGTGACTCACATAAAGGCCAGTATTATAAACCCCGATCCCGAAGAAACTGCGGGTTGCGGTGCCATTCAAAACCAGCGTCAGGCCATCAAGAACAATCGGTTCCGGGAAACCATCTTTGGGCGTCCCGAAGGAGATCGCCGCAGAAATCATCAAGATAGCGGATGCTACAAAACACTTTGGGAGTGAAGTCTTAAAACCCATCTCCTGGGACAATCTATCGATTCTCAATCAAAAGCGATGCCTATCATGTCGCGGGTCTCCAGGCGATTTGGTCCGAAACTCTACGGACGGGAGGACTATTGTCCCGGAGCCGTCCGGCGCTGTGGGGTTTAAACTGACAACTTGTAGCCGGGCAGCGATTGGCTCGCCAAAAAAATTGGGAGAAGCTGGTTGGAGCTTCTCCCAATCTAATTTTAGTTTTCCGTTAGAGAACGGAGAACAGGGTTACTTTTTCTTTTTGGCGGGCGCTTTTTTCGCGACCACTTTTTTGGCTGGCGCCTTTTTCACTACGGCTTTTTTTGCTGGTGCTGCTTTTTTAGCCGGGGCCTTCTTGGCGGGTGCTGCTTTTGCTGCTGGTTTTTTCTTTGCTACTGGCATTCGATATCCCTCCTTTCAGTCCGCAAATGCGGAAAATTGTCTGTGAACATTTTGTGAATAACTCACTGGTCATTGTGAATAAGTCCAAGAATGATTTGCGTCAATAGATTTTCGCAAATTTTCTTGATTATTTTTTTCGCGAGGTTCGTGCGAGAGACGGCGGGGAGATTTTTTTGGAGAGAATCTTCTCAACGGACGCAAGAATACCATCGACATTCCAGAGTCGTCCGATCCCCTCATACCCGCATGCCAGCAGGCCTTCTTCGGGTCCGATGAATTTCGCACCGCGGGATTTGAGTCGCTCGACGTTGTCGAGAGTGGCGGGGTGATGCCACATTTTTCCGTTCATGGCAGGAGCAATGAGAAGCGGTGCGCGGGAGGCGAGAGCAATGGAAGAAAGGGCATCGTCGGCGATCCCGTTGGCGAGTTTTGCAATCGTGTTGGCAGTAGCGGGCGCGATGAGAAGAATGTCGGCTCGGTCGGCGAGGGCAATGTGGCCGGGGTGCCAGGTTTCTTTTTCATCGAAGATTCCGGTGGTGACGGGATTGCGGGAGAGCGTCTGAAACGTCAGCGGGGTAATGAACTCCGTTGCGTGCCGGGTCATTACAACAAAGACATCGTGGCCGGCCTTGACGAGGCGGCTGGTGAGGTCGGCAGATTTGTAGGCGGCGATGGATCCGCTGACGCCGAGGAGGATGTTTTTTTTCATTCGTTGAGGAGATTGATGCGGCGGCTGAGGTAGCGTTCCGCACGCATGACGGCGCGGAATTTTTCGATATCCTCCTCCATCGAGCCGCTGATGATCGTGTAGCGGTAGTGACGCCAGTGGGCCATTTCGGCGGCGGCGTTGCGGAGACGGATCTCGATTTGCGCATCGGTTTCGCTGCCGCGTTTGCGGAGGCGGCGCGCGAGTTCATCAAGGCCGGGCGGCATGATGAAAACGTCGGCGAGCGCATCGGCGATGATAGGGTCGCCGCAGGCGCGGATGGAGGCGGCGCCGGCGGTGTCGATGTCGATGAGCACGTCGATGCCTTTAGAGAGATTTTCGAGCACGGTTGTCTTGAGCGTGCCGTAGTGGCGTCCGTGAACTTCGGCGTGCTCGAGAAACTCATCGGCGTTTTTGCGGCGTTCGAATTCTTCGGGTTCGAGAAAAAAATAATCCTCGCCATTGGTCTCACCGGGCCGCGGGGCGCGTGTGGTGCAGGAGACGGCATAAACGAAGTCCGGTTTTTGGCGGAGGGCGGAGGTTAAGGTCGTCTTGCCCGCTCCGGAAGGGGCGGAGAGGACGAAGAGGATGCCGGAGCGGAGAAATTTTGGGCTATTCAATGTTGGCGAGTTGTTCGCGAATGCGGTCGAGTTCGGCCTTGGCGTCGATGACAAGGCGGGAGATCGCGGTGTTCGCGGATTTTGAACCGAGGGTGTTAAACTCACGTCCGAGTTCCTGCGTGAGGAATTCGAGCGTGCGTCCAACGGGGCCTTCGGCGGAAAGTTTTTCAAGAAACTGATCGATGTGACTGGCGGCGCGGTGGATTTCCTCGGTGACGTCTCCGCGCTCGGCGAGGAGGGCGACTTCGGTGAGGAGGCGAGGATCATCGGTCCGAATGTCGATGCCAGCCTGCGCGATGCGGCCGAGCATGGCGTCGCGCTGCAAGGTGGACGTGGCCGCCGCGAGCGGACTGATTTTTTTTGCGAGGGCGGCGACCGTTTTTGCGCTTTTGAGCAAAACCTTTTTCAGCGCGGCACCTTCTCGTTCGCGCGTGGCGGCAAGGCCGTCGAGAGCGGAGTCCAGCGCGGCGAGGGTGGCTTTTTTTGCGCCGTCGCCGGCGGGTTCTTGGCTACGGGCCACGCCCGGCGCTGAGAGCACGTCGGAGATCGTCATTTCGCCGGGGAGCTTGAGGGTTTTTTGCAAGGCACGTGCCTCGCGGACAAAGGCCGCGGCGCGCGCGGCATCGAGCACGCGCACGGATGCACCGTCGGCGTGATCGAGGGTGAGATTCACCTGCACGCGGCCCCGCGCGATGCGGGCGAGCACGCGTTCGCGCACGGCGGGTTCCAGCCACGTGGCGCCGCGCTCGGCGTGGCAGACGACCTCGGCGTTTTTGCGATTGACCGAAAAACATTCGACGACTGCCGTCCATCCCGCCGCGCGGGCTTCGCCGCGACCATGCCCGGTCATGCTTGTCATTCCCACCACCGTAACGTCGCGATGGCTCCCATGTCCAGACGGCTCTGCGGAGACAATGATCAGCCCGACATGGAATCGGTATTGGAAATTCCTGCAAACCTTCGCTATGGTTGTCGGAATGAACCGCCGGGCGCGCACTTGGGACGACGAGCAGGGATCGTCCGGCAACGGAGTGGCGCGCTGGATGATTCTCGCGCTCATCGTTTCCATTTTGCTGCACCTCGGATTTTGGTATTGGGCCAATCATTATGCGGTGGAGCGGATGAGCGAGCAGTTTTACGACCGGATCGTTCCGAGGACGTTCCATGTGGAGCGCGTAGAAATTGACCCCAAATTGCTCGACCCCGCGCCGGATCCCGAACGCCGCACAGCGACGGCCCCTGCGCCGGTGCGCCTGCCGGAGGAATCGGTTTCGTTTGAAAAAATGATGGGCGATACCAAGTCGGCTCCGGTCGCGCCGAAACTCGACGCCGCAACGTTGGCTGATCGACCAACCATCGAGGCACCGTCTTTCCAAAATACCATGCAGACGGCGGAATCCGCCGGCGTGCGTTCCGTGATGCCCGACGACAAGGCGCTCACCGAAGAGCTCCTTCGCGACCAACCTGTGCTCGCGGGAACTTCAGTGATCGAGCTGCCCGATCCGCAACATCTCGGAGGGAGCACAATCACACGGGGCGGATCGTCTTCGGGCGGGGCGCAGCCGGGATTCAGCGACCTCGATGATTTGCTGGCGCAGACGGGCCCGCTCACGCCAGAGACCGCGCCGATTTTGATGCCGACCGATCTGTTGTTTGACTACAACGCGTTCGAGTTGCGCCAGGAGGCGGTGGCGAGTTTGGAGAAACTCGGGCAGTTGATCCGGCGCAATCCTGGCGCGCGGTTTGTGATCGAGGGGCACTCGGATTCGTTCGGGACGGATGGGTATAACAACGATCTGAGCCTGCGGAGGGCGGATTCGGTGAAGCTGTTTCTGACCGGCGTGCTCGCGCTGCCCGATGCGGTAATCGAGACGCGCGGCTTTGGCAAAACCCGCCTTCTGGCACCCGCCACCGGCAGCATCGACGAACAGCAGATCAACCGCCGTGTCGAAATCGTCATTCGCGCTCCTTCGACACAATGATGCAGCCCGGCGAAAATACGCTTGCGAATTCCGCCCGCGAATTATCTGAAAAAGCCAGTCACCAGGCCGATGATCCGGTGGTCATTTTCAAGGGCTTTCGCATAGTCGAGGATCAACGTCTGCGAACATGGCACGAGGCGGGTGGCGGTGGACGCGAGGTGGCTCGCCAGCGATCCGACATGGTCGACATTCTTTTCCGCGAATTACTGAGCGGCGTGCTCGAGCGCGTCGCAGGCCGCGGTGCCAGCAGTCGTCTGGCGGTGATGGCGTTTGGCGGGTATGGACGCCGTGAGCTTACGCCCTTCAGCGATATTGATATCCTTTTTTTGCAATCCAAAAGCGGGGTGGACAAGGAGGTTGAAGAGGTGATCCGCCAGACGCTGGTCGCGTTGTGGGACATTGGATTCAAGGTCGGGCACGCGACACGCACAATCCCCCAGGCGATTAAAAAAGCGAATGAGGACATGGTAACGAAAACCTCGATGCTCGAGTCGCGTTACCTCGCCGGAAACCGCGACATTTTCAATCAGTTCAAAAGCCGTTTTCAAAAAAACTGCGTGACGGGACGCGAGGCGGAATACATCGCGTGGCGTCTTGCGAATCAGGCTGAGCTGCGTGTGAAATACGGATCGAGCGTGTTCCTTCAAGAGCCCAACATTAAAAACGGGATTGGGGGTTTGCGCGATTACCAGAGCCTTTTGTGGATTGCGTATTTTCATTGCGGATTAATGACCACCGCCAAGCTCGTCGATGAAAAGATGCTGCGCGAGAGCGAGCGGCAGATTTTGGAAAAGGGCTACGATTTTCTCTTGCGCACGCGAACAGAGATGCAGTATTTGAGCGGGCGCGGAGCCGATACACTCACTCTCCAGTTGCAAGGCCGCGTCGCGTCATCGCTCGATTACCCGCCGAAAAACATCCTGCGTAAAGTCGAGGCGTTCATGCGCGATTTTTACAGTCATACGCGATCCATTCATCTCCTCACGGAGACCGGGCTGGGACGCATGAAAGTCGTCCCGGAGAAAAAGCCAGCCGGCCTGATGGCGCTTTTTGGTGCGAAACCGAAGACGGAAAAATTCGATGGTTTCATTGCGCGAAACGGCGGCCTCGAGCCCGAGTCGCGGGAGATTTTCAACGAAGACCCGACGCGCATGATCCGCGCATTCCACCACGCTCAGACGCGGCAACTTGAGTTCGATCCGGAGTTGAGCGACCTCATCCGTCGCCGCCTTCAACTTGTGGATCGCACGTTCCAATACTCGCGATCAGCGCGAGAGACGTTCCTGGCGATTTTATCGCGTAAGGGCGAGGTCGGGCTCGTGCTCCGGCGCATGCACGATCTGGGATTTCTCGGGCGTTACATGCCGGAATTCGGTGCGCTTGATTGCCTCGTACAACACGAGTTTTATCACCGCTACACCGCCGACGAGCATACGCTTGTTTGCATGGAGAAACTCGATGACACGCTGTTTTCCGACGAGGATCGACTCAAAGGGTACCGGCAGATTTTTCAGAAACTCGAAGACCCAGCGATTCTTTATCTGGCGCTTCTTTTGCACGATACCGGCAAGGCCGCCAATCAACGCCACCATGAAGAGGCCAGCGCGATGCTGGCTCACAAAGTTGCCCGCCGCCTGCAGCTCTCGCCCGAACGGCGGCGCATGTTACTCACGCTTGTCGACTCGCATTACGTGCTCT
>JBBRHN010000013.1:0-14514 GCA_038222685.1 Chthoniobacterales bacterium
TCGACGAGGAGGATGGTGAGTCCGAATTCCCGGTTGATTTCGACGATCTTCTCAAAAATGGTTTGCACGAGAATGGGTGCGATGCCGAGCGATGGCTCGTCGAGCATGAGGCAGTCGGGTTTGCTCATGAGCGCGCGGGCGATGGCGAGCATTTGTTGTTCGCCGCCGCTGAGCGTTCCGGCTTCCTGTTTCACACGCTCGGCAAGACGTGGAAAAATGGCGAACATTTGATTCATGGTGGAGGTGATCTCTTTTTTGTTGCGGCGCAGGTAGGCGCCCATGCGGAGGTTCTCGAGGACAGTGAGATTAGAAAAGATCATGCGTCCCTCGGGGGCTTGCGCGATGCCACGGGCTACGATTTTGTGCGCGGGCAGGCCTCCGATTTTTTCGCTGCGGAAAAAAATCTCTCCTCCTGAGGGCTTGAGAACTCCGGAGATCGTGCGAAGCGTGGTGGTTTTCCCAGCGCCGTTGGCTCCAACGAGCGTGACGATGCGGCCTTTTTGAATCTTGAGTGAGATGCCGTGGAGTGCCTGAATCGCGCCGTAGCGGACGGAAAGATCGCGGATCTCTAAGATCGTATCGTCGCTCATGACGCCTCCTTGCCGAGATAGGCGGCGATGACAGCGGGATTGCTGCGAATATCCTCCGGCAGGCCCTCGGCGATTTTTTTGCCGTAATCGAGGACGATGATGCGTTCGCAGATTCCCATGATGACCTTCATGTCGTGTTCCACGAGCAGGATGCTGAGCCCGAAGCGATCCTTGGTGAAGCGGATCAACTGCATGAGCTTTTCTTTCTCGGTGGGGTTCATGCCTGCGGCGGGCTCGTCGAGGAGAAGGAGCTTCGGCTTTGTGGCCAGGGCACGGACAATTTCGAGCCGCCGCTGGTCGCCGTAGGGAAGGCTTTTGCCGGGCCGGGCCTGAAACTCCAAGAGCCCGAACATTTCCAGGAGTTCGAGGACATCGGCACGGATTTTTTTCTCCTCATCTTCAAAACCTGCACCGCGAACAATCGCGTGTGAGATGCCGTGCTTGAGGTGCATATTGCAGGCGGTTTGCACGTTTTCAAAAACAGTGAGCGACGGAAAAAGACGGATATTTTGAAAGGTTCGGGCGATGCCCCGGCCGGTGATCTTGTAAGGTCGATGGCCCGAGACATCGCGGCCCTCAAAGAACACCTTGCCCGACTTGGGATGATAAACGCCGGTCACCATATTAAAAACCGTCGTCTTGCCCGCGCCATTCGGCCCGATCAACCCGACGAGTTCCCCCTTTTCCAGCGAGAAAGAAAGGGCGTCGACACAGGTTAATCCGCCGAAGCGCATTGTGGCATCTCGAAGCTCCAAAAGGCTCATGATTTGCGAGTGCCGAAGTTCAGCTTGCCCAAAAGCCCCTGCGGACGCTTGAGCATGAGGATGATGAGCAGGATCGAATAAATAATCATGCGGTTTTCCGCGAGGTTGCGGACAGGTTCCGGAAGCCAGGAATAGCCAGCGATGGCGCGTAGCAGCTCGGGGAGAATGGTGAGGATCACCGCCGCGAGGCAGACGCCGACGGTGCTGCCCATGCCGCCGAGAATGACCATGACGACGATGTCCACCGACTTGAGGAAATTGAAACCTTCGGGGTGGATGAATTGTTTATAGTGCGCATAAAGTCCGCCGGCAATCCCTGCGAAAAACGCTCCGAGCGCAAATGCGATGACTTTGTATTTTGTCGTATTGATGCCCATGGCCTCGGCCGCGATTTCGTCATCGCGGACGGCGAGAAAGCCGCTTCCGTAAGTGGAATTGATGAGCGTCAGAATGGCATACGCCCCGAGCGCCACGCAGGAGAACGTCCAGAAAAGATTCGTGTGCTGGATCATGCCGCCGAGCCCGCGCTGGGCACCGAGCGGGTCTGCATTTTGGATGACGCCGCGGATGATCTCGCTGAACCCCAAGGTGACAATCGCGAGATAATCGCCTCGGAGACGAAGCGAAGGAATTCCGACGACGAGCCCGGTGCCAGCAGCGGCAAGTCCGCCGGCCGCCAGTGCCAGCACATAGACGGCAACCGCGGCCGGGCCGGCTAATCCGAAAGCCATCCCAAAATTTAGCGTCAACCATGCCGAGAAATACGCTCCGACAGCCATGAAGCCTGCGTGGCCGAGGGAAAATTGCCCCGTGTAGCCGATCACGAGATTGAGGCTCACGGCGAGGAGCATATTAATCCCGATGGTGATGAGAATGTCGTAGTAGTAGGGGTTGATCGCCGAGGAAAACACGTTTGCGCCTGCGGCGAGCAACACCGCCAGAACGAGCAGGATTTTTGGATTCGCCCGCTTCATACTTTTTCCTTTTGCATCTTCCCGAGGAGTCCTGAAGGCCTGACGAGGAGAACGAGAATCAGCACAGCAAAGACGAGCGGGTCGCGATAGGTGGGGTTCACATAGCCGACGACCAACGCCTCGAGCAGGCCTATCAAAATGCCGCCGAGCGCCGCGCCCGGGATGCTCCCGATTCCGCCAAGCACGGCCGCCACAAAGGCTTTAAGTCCAGCGTTGATGCCCATGAGCGGGTCGATACTCGGTTGTTGGATCGCCGTTAAAACCCCTGCTGCGCCAGCCATGGCGGAGCCGACGGCAAAGGTGAACGACAGGATTGCGTCAATGTTCACGCCCATGAGTGAGGCGGCGACGGGATTGAGCGAAAGCGCCCGCATGGCCATTCCGGTCTTCGTGTGCAGCACGACCGTCCTCAGAACAAAAAGCAGGATGAGCGTTGAGCCGATCACGATGAGTTGTCCCACTGTGAGTGTGAGCGCGGAAAAAGCACCCCACGAAGGCGGGAGCTCGATGGCAAAATCCGAAATGATTTCTGGAAACGCCTGCGGATCCGCGCCGAAGACAAACTGTCCGCCACTTTCCAGAAACAACGAAACGCCGATGGCCGTGATTAGAACGGTCAGCCGGGGATGCTCGCGGAGCGGACGATAGCAGAGCCTTTCGATGAGCACTCCGATGAGCGCGCAGATGGCCATGGCGGAGAAGAGCACCAGCGCCGCGCCGCCGTAGGAAGGCCCCCCGCCGAAAAGCGAGAGAAGCTTAGGCGCAGTATAAAATCCGGCAAACGCCCCGAGCATGTAAACATCGCCGTGGGCAAAATTGATGAATCTCAGCACCCCGAAGACCATCGTGTAACCGATCGCGATCAGGGCATAGATTGAGCCCTGAGCCAGGCCGTTGATGAGTTGCTGAAGAAATTCGATCAAGTCGGCTCAGAGTTAGGTCGTGTTAGGGCTGAACCTTTTCGACGAATTGAAAGCCGCCATTTTTGACGGTGAGAATCAAGGCGGGTTTCGAGGCATTGCGCTTTTCGTCGAGAGTGATCGTGCCGGTGATCGCGTCAAAGCCTTTGGTCGCAGCAATGGCATCCCGAAGCGCGGCTGATTCCGTCGTCCCGGCACGCCGAATCGCATCCGCGAGAATCATCGCGCTGTCGTATCCGAGCGCCGCCATGTCGTCGGGCGTCTCCCCGTATTTCGCTTTGAACTTTGCCACAAATTCCTGAACCTTCGGTGCTTCGTCATCTGCGGAAAAGTGGGCGGAAAAATACGATCCGTCTAAGGATTTCCCGGCCACTTTGAGAAGCGAATCGCCGACCCAACCATCGCCGCCGATGAGCGGAACCTTGATTCCGAGGAGGCGCGCCTGTTTGGCGATGAGTGCCACTTCGCCGTAATAACCCGGAACAAAAATGGCATCCGGCCGGGCTGCTTTGATCGAGGTGAGCTGTGGTTTAAAGTCTCTGTCGCCCGTCGAATATTTCTGCTCCCGAACGATCTCTCCGCCATTGGCCAGCAGATCCTTCACAAAAAACTCCGTGAGCCCGACGCTGTAGTCCTGTCTGACGTCCGTGAGAATGGCGATTTTTTTCCACCCCTTGCCGCGGGCGAACTTCGAAACGACGGTGCCTTGAAACGGGTCGATGAAGCAGATGCGGAAAATGTAATCCCCCACCTCAGTGACCTTTGGATTTGTGGAGGCCGGAGAGATCATCGGGATTTTGCTCTGCTGGCAGATGGGCGCAGCTTCAAGGGACCGTGAGGAAGCCACCTCGCCGAGAATCGCCACGACTTTATCCTGCGAGATTAATTTCCGCACAATCGTCGCTGGCTGCCCGGCCAGGGATTGGTTGTCTTCGGTAATCAGGCGGATTTTTTTTCCGAGAACCCCGCCCGCTGCGTTGATCTCATCAATCGCGAGCTCGGTGCCCTTGTGCGAAGACTGGCCAAAGCTGGCGCTCGCACCTGTGAGCGACGCAAACTCGCCGACCAGAATTTCGTCATCGGCGCGGAGAGCTAAAACTGGCGTCAGGACGCTGGCTGCGAGTGCAAGAAAACTCAAAAACTGAGAAGATGTCATAGGTCAACGCGTTGCAACCGGTCGAAATCGGTCTGTTGGAATAGACGTTTGACGTTCCTTCCCGCGAGAGTCAATCCCGGTGTGCGATCGGACGCGGAAAATCTCCGCTCTGCCGCCGGTTGGTGGCGATTCAAAATGATTTTGAAAAGTCACTCAAACACTATGGAAATCGCCGGAGAAGGCCGGAAACGGCAACCTCAAAATCGGTAATTAGATCGACTTTAAAAAAAACGTTCCCTTCGATGTTGATATTGTGATCGAAGAGCGACCAGAAGGTAATTTCGGTGCATTTTTAATGATTCAGAAAGAGGGCGGCGTTTACGAGATGACTCCGGACGGTCAATTTCCAATCCTTCCAATATTTCAAGTCGCTCCAAGAAAAGGGAAAGCCACCAACACTAATGCGGAGCCACCGTTTGCCGAGACTCCTTCTGTTTGGTCTGCTTTACCCTGATTCGTGAAGACCACGTTACCGAAGAATCCTTTCTGCTCGTAATTTGCCACTGGTTCCATCAAAGGATTCTGCGACCGGGCAACGGTGATCCCCCAATGCAACAGATCCGGCGACCGGCTCAGGCAGATGTAGTTGCCGCCGAGGCCTACACCGCTCGGACGGTGAATGACAGCCCGGACAACGGGCTCGCGCTCACTCGGGATGCGGATTGGATGTTTGATAAAGGTCTCTGGACAGTTGACAGCCGCAGGATTTGGGTGTCAGCGGAGCCTGTCAAAACTTCTGCAAACGTTAGATGCGGGGTACGGGACCACTAAGGCGTTTTTTCGAATTTGCGTGCGAGGAGCCAGAGGAGGTCGGCTAGGCGGTTGAGGTAGCGCGGAATTTCTTCGTCGATTACGGTCGATTCGGAAAGAGCGGAAATCCGTCGCTCTGCACGGCGGCAGACGGCGCGGGCCCAATCGAATGCCGCCGCAGTTCCGTTGGCTCCAGGGATTGCCCAGCCTTCGAAGCGCAGTCCCTGGCCGTTCTCGAGTTCCGTGAGCCAGGCGTCCACGGAGGCGAGCGGTGCCGGGCCGAGGGCGGGGTGGCCCGCTTCGCGGTATTTGGCGAGATCTTCGGGGAGGACGGCCAGCTCGCCCATTAGCGTGACGAGCACGTGTTGGATGGCAAGCAGGCACTCGCTCTCAGGAATCTGTGCCCGTGCAAGGCCAATGGCAGACGTCAGTTCATCGACACTGCCGATGGCTTCGAGATGAATGTCGTGTTTGGAAACGCGCCGATTGAACATCAACCCGCTGGTGCCGCGATCACCGGTTCGTGTGGAAACGGACATAAGCAATCAACCTCTCGCCGCCGCCCAATCGACCCCGCGCATGTCGCCGGTCAAAAGGAACTGTTTATGCATTGCAAAAGCAGAACTGAGAGTAGCCGGGGTCTGGCCGTTTGTCACACTGTCGAAGTAGCCGTGGAGTTCCTCGCGAAAATCGGGGTGCGCGCAGTTGTCAACGATCAGGCGCGCGCGCTGGTGGGGCGTTTTGCACCGGAGGTCAGCGACGCCGTTTTCAGTTACGATGACCTGCACCGAATGCTCGCTGTGATCCATGTGGCTTACGAGCGGGACAATTGGGCTGATTTTGCCACCTTTTGCAAGTGACGGACACGTGAAGATCGAGATATAGCCGTTTCGCGTGAAATCGCCCGATCCACCGATGCCGTTCATCATGCTCGAACCCATCACATGCGTCGAGTTGACGTTGCCTGAGAGATCGACCTCGATAGCTGTATTGATCGTGATGATACCAAGGCGGCGGACGATCTCGGGGTTGTTTGTGATCTCCTGCGGGCGTAGGCAGATATGTTTTTTGTAGAATTCGAGATCCGCGTAAACCTCCTTCAGCACGGGAGGACTCACCGTAAGTGATGTGCCGGTCACATAGCGACATTTGCCGCTCTTAATGAGTGCGATCACGGAATCCTGGATGACCTCGGAGAACATCTCAAACGGCGGGATATCTGTATTTTCGCCGAGAGCGGCGAGGACCGCGTTAGCTATGTTGCCGACGCCTGACTGGAGTGGTAGAAATCCGGGCGGAATCAGTCCTTTGCGAACCTCTCCCGCAAGGAATTCCGCCACATTCTGACCGATCTTGCGGGTTGTGTAATCTACAGGAGCAAATGGGGAGACTTCGTCCGGCAGGTTGGTCTCAACGATACCGGCAATTTTGGCAGGGTCGATTTTTATGTAAGGTGTGCCAATGCGGGACGAGCAGTCCGAGAGAGGAATCGGCTGGCGATGAGGTGGATCTTTGGGTTCGAAGATATCGTGCAGACCTCTCAGTTCCGAGGGATGGGCGCGGTTGAGTTCGATGAGCACTTTGTCCGCAACCTGGCAAAACGTTGGCGATGCGCCGACGGAGGTTGTTGGAATGATCTGTCCGTCCTCCGTGACATCACAGGCTTCGATGACGGCCCACTGAAACTTCCCGAGGAATCCATAGCGAACTTGCTGAGGAAGCGTCGAGAGATGCATGTCGAAAAATCGGGTTTTCCCGGCATTGATCGCAGCTCGGAGATGTTTGTTCGACTGGTAGGGCGTACGCCAGGAGATGGCATCAGCGAGCGCGAGTTCACCATCAAGCGACTGCCCGGTGGAGGCGCCGGTCACCACGCCAATTTTGAGTGGTCGTCCGGCGTCGTGTTCTTGCTTTGCGCGCTTCGCGAGCGCACTAGGTATGGCCTTGGCCGCCCCGGCCGGCGTAAAGCCGCTGAAGCCGATGGTATCTTGATCTCGGATCATTGCTGCCGCCTCGTCGGCGGTGATGAATTTATTTTTGATGGACATAAAATGATTTAACGCAGGCTGTGGGATCCGAAAATGTTGCGGCGGCCCTCATGCGACCAAGCCATGGATTTATCGGGTGTGATGGAGACAATTCGATGATGATCGCCGAGTGCGATAAAAATGGCACTGACGATTGCGGCGTAAACATCAGAGGGAACTTCTTCCTCGACCGGAGCCGGTGCCGCCACCGGGGCAGGCGCAGGGACGGCTGCTGGCGGCTTCCGGGCCGCTTTGAGTTCACGAATTTCCTCGCGGAGCGAGAGCACGATCTTGGCTAAAACGAAGAAGCCAATGGTGACGAGGACGAGCAACGCGGTTTCAAAAGAGAAGGCAGGCATGGCGTGTTGTTAGGACAAAGTGACGAGAACCTGGCCTTCTTCGACAGCATCACCCGGGCTGACGGCGATGCTTTCGACCGTGCCATCGCTTGCGGCATAGACGAAAGTATTCATTTTCATGGCCTCGACGGTGACAAGCTGTGCGCCGGAGGCGACCTTTTGGCCCACTTGGCAGTCCACAGAGGCAATGCGCCCCGCCAGCGGGCTCGTTACCGACCCCGGGCCGGAGGCGGCAGCGGCAACCGGCTTGGGGGTGGAGGATGCTGGGGGCGCGATGCTGGTCTGCTGAAAGCTCGGCGCGGCGACGGTTTGGCTTGGTTCGTCGAGTGCCTCAACGATGACTTCAAATACTTTCCCATCAACGGTTACTCGGAGTTTTTTCATAAGATTCAATGATTCAACATTTGGTTTGATTACTTAACAATCATGACGACTTGACCGTCTTCGACGCCGTCACCCGGTGCCAGAAGAACTTCCGCGACATGGCCCGGCGACTCTGCATGGACATACGTATTCATCTTCATCGCTTCCACTGTGGCAAGCACGTCGCCGACGCTTACGAGATCGCCCACTTTAACGGAGATCGCAACGAGCTTTCCCGACATCGGACTCACAACGCTTCCGCCGGTTGACGAGGACGCTGTTAGTGAGGGACGAACTTCCGCGCTGGGCGGGACAACAGTTGCAGGGACTGGCAACTCATCGAAAGTCTCCGCCTGAACGTCGAAGACCTCGCCATTGATCGTAATGCGGAGTTTTTTGATCATTGCGGAAAGAGAAGCTTCAATTGAGGAATAATGGTGACGTAGATGCCAGTGAGGATCGCTGTCGTGATGACGCCGCTGATACTGGCACCGAGCGCAATGGGAAGAACAACGACATTCGGCGCGACTTCTGAAACAATTTTCTGGGCTACCTTCGCGGTCGTCGGGACGCAGCTAACTCCTGCGATGCCGATGACGGGGTTAAACTTGCGACCGCTCAGGAGATAGACAATATACCCGCCCATGATGCCTCCGATGCCGGAGAGGAGAAGAGCGATAATCCCGAGGATCAGCAGGAGGAGGACTTTAGGGCTCAGGATGGTGCTTGCTTCACAGAGCACGCCAAGGGTGAGTCCGAGAAAAAGTGTGGCTCCGTAAAGCAAAGGACCTCCGATGAAATCGACAAAGTATTGAAGACCTGCTTCGCGAACGGCGACGCCGAGAAAGAGAGAAAAGAAAAGCGGGGCCGCAACGGGAAAGAGTAGGCAGAGCACAGTGCAGCCGACGACGGCGAAGGCGAGTTTTTGTCCAGACGTGACGACGATGACTTTTTTTTCTGTGATCGGAAGCGCGCGAAGCTTTGCGGGAACAAGGAATTTGATCAGATAAGGATATCCGCCATAGGTGAGACCGAGGTAGAGATACGCTACGACGCCGATGGGCACGAACAGGTCCTTCGAGAGCATGAGCGACGTGTAGAGAACCATTGGTCCATCGGCCCCGCCAACCATGGAAATACTCGCCGCGTCGTTGGCGTTGAACCCCATCGCGGTTGCGATGGGAAATGTGGCAACGGTGCCTAACTCGGCGCAAATCGCGAGAAACATGCTGAGAAAGGGTCGTGCAAGAACGTAGCCGACATCAAGCAGGACGCCGATGCCCATGAAGACAAAACAAGCAATCAGCCCATTGCTAAACATCAGCGTGTAAATCGGCTGTAAAAAGTCGATTTGCATCAGGTTAAAGAGCTGTTCTTGATTCGTCACGAGAGGATCGAGGAAAAGGGTTCCTTGCTGACCGCTGGAGAGAGTGAGAACACCGGCATTGACGGCAGACATACCGAGCCCCATCGGAATCATGAGGAGCGGTTCGAGAATACCCTTTTTCCCGAGATAAACGAGGAGCATTCCGAGAATCATAAACCCGATGCGAGCGAGCATGATCGCGGTCGAGCTCTCGAGCAAAGTATGAACGCCTTGAAAGAGGCTAAGGAAATCGGTCCCGGTCATTTTCGATTCTCCATGCGGGACGACAGATAACGCACCGTCCAATAGACCACTTTAATCATCGCCGCTACCAGCATCGAAAGAACGAAAGCCAGAGTAAAAACAACGAGAGCGATGGAGACGGAGGAATTCATCGAAAATGATGGGAAGAGTAAATTGCCCGACGGCCTTCCATTGACCATTGCTGCATCAGGGATTCTACCGATGGCGCCTTCTTAACGGCCAGAAGGCGATGAGGTTCGGGGATCATTTGCGAAACGGTTGCAGCGATGACTGCCAAGATTTTCGGCTCGATGGTGGGTTCCAGAACGAGGGCGGGCTTAAGCGAATCCAAAGGCTCGGGATGAGTGGCAGCGAGATACAAACCGAGGAACCGAACGGCAAACATCAGGCCGATGATGCCAGCGAAGATCAGCAACATCGTTTGCCACCCGGCCGCTTGGGGACCGGATGGAGCAGCGTCTGCAAGGATCAACTGGAGACTAATCATAGCGGGATGTTACCGTGTTTTTTTGGCGGGCGGGTTTCGCGTTTGGAAAGCGTGTTTCGTAGAGCCATGGCGACTTTGGCGCGGGTCTGGGCCGGGCGGATGACGTCGGTGATCATGCCCTTTCCGGCCGCTTGGTAGGGCGAGGCGAATTTGGCGCGGTAGTCGGCAATGAGGCCGCTTTCGCACGAAGGATCTTTTTCGATTTCGCGTTTGTAGAGGATTTTAACGGCCCCTTCGGCACCCATCACGGCGATCTCGGCGGTCGGCCATGCGAAGACCAAGTCGGCCCCGAGATCCTGGCTGCACATCGCGAGATAGGCACCACCGTAGGCTTTGCGGAGAATGACTGTGATTTTCGGGACAGTGGCGGCGCCGTAAGCGAAGAGCATTTTCGCGCCGTGCCGGATGATGCCTCCCCTCTCCTGCTGGACGCCGGGGAGGAATCCGCCGGTGTCAACCAGCGTGACGATGGGAATGTTAAAGATATTACAGAACCTAATAAACCGGGCCGCCTTGTCGGAGGCATCGATATCGAGTGCTCCTGCTTTGATCTTTGGCTGATTGGCAATGATCCCTACGACGATGCCCTGAATTCTCCCGAAGCCGACGACGATGTTTTTTGCGAAGTCCATCTGAACCTCGAAGAAGTCGGCATTGTCCACCAAGCGACTGATGACATCTTTGACTTCAATGGGATTTTTCGCATCCTCAGGAATGAGATCATCCATGCCCGGATCTTCTTCGAGAGAGAGCGGCACGGAGAGATCATGCGGCGGATCCATAATATTGTTGGACGGGATGAACGAAAGGAGTTTGTGAACGATGGCGATGGCGTGGGCATCGTTCTCCGCAACGAAATGAATGTTGCCGCTGATTGTCGCGTGAGCGGCGGCGCTTCCGACTTCGGCCATCGTGCATTTTTGGCCCGTGGCAGCGAGAATGACTTCCGGCCCGCAGATAAACATATTGGCTTGGTCTTTCACCATGACCTGAAAGTCCGTGAGAGCTGGCGAGTAGGCAGCACCACCCGCGCAGGGGCCGGCGATGACGGCGATCTGTGGGACGACGCCTGAGAGATAGACGTTTTTGAAGAAGACTTTGCCGTAACCTGAGAGCGATTCCACACCCTCTTGGATGCGAGCGCCACCGGAGTCATTGAAGCAAACGACTGGCATGCCCGCCTGTTGGGCATAGTCCATGATATCGCAAATTTTCTGCGCGTGCATGTGGCCGAGGGAACCACCAGCGACGGTAAAATCCTCGCTGTAAGCGGCCACCGGGCGGTCGCCGATGTAGCCGATGCCCGTGACAACGCCGTCCGCCGGCAGCTCTTTTTTTTCCATGCCAAAGTTGTGGCAGGTGTGTTCAGCATGCATGCCGAACTCCATAAAGGTGCCGGGCTGGAAGAGATTGTCGATGCGGTCGCGGGCGGTCATGATACCTTTCTTGCGACGGGCGTCGAGTTTGTCCTGACCGCCGCCGGCCATAACTTTCTGGCGGCGGGTTTCGAGGGTTTCGAGGAATTCTTTTTTAATAGCCATAATTTTGTTTCTGGTTAGTGCGAGGGAGTGCCGGGTTTGGGTTGGCAGAATTCGGTCAGGACACCGAAGGAGCTTTTCGGGTGGAGAAAGGCAACAAGTTTTCCACCTGCGCCGTCGAAGGGGACTTCGTGAATGAGGCGCACGCCTGCAGCCTTGGCATGGCTGAGTTGATCGACCACATCGGTGGTTGCAAAAGCGATGTGGTGAATGCCCTCGCCGCGATCCGCAATAAACTTAGCAATCGTGCTCTCAGGATCGGTGGGTTCCAGCAATTCGATATGAACGTCTCCGCACGAGAAGAATGCCGTGCGCACCTTTTGGGAGGGCACTTCCTCGAAATGCTCGCACTTGAGTCCGAGGGCATTTTCGTAATACGGCAAAGCGGCGTCGATGGACTTGACCGCGATACCCAGGTGATCAATTTTTTGTATCATAATATAAGTAAGGAGCTTGGGATTGGTTTATTTCTTAAAGTGGGCCAACAGTTCTTCGGCGGCGACTGTGGGAGAGAGGCGACCGGCGAGCACGCCTTGCTCGAGGAGGGCGGCTTCGGCGGCGATCTCCGGTGAGGAGAGAAAACGAGCGCGGAGTTCCTGCTCGACCAATTGACGCCACCATTCGATTTCCTGATGCTGGCGTCGGGCGTCAAAAGCACCCGAGGCGCGGACGTGGAGAAAGTAGCGTTCGATATCCTGCCACAATTCAGGAATGCCCTCGCCTGTGCGCGACGAGATGGCCCGCACGGGAGGCATCCAGCCTGCGGTGGCACCGCTGAGAAAATGGAGCACGCGTTCAAACTCCGAGCGGGTGGCGAGCGCGCGGACTTTGTTGTCGCCGTCGGCTTTGTTAACGGCCAGCACGTCGGCGATTTCGAAGATTCCTTTTTTCATTCCTTGGAGTTCGTCGCCAGCACCGGCGATGAGCAGAAGGAGGAAGGCATCGACCATGGCGCGGACGGCGATTTCGCTTTGCCCCACGCCGACGGTTTCCACGAGGATCACGTCGTAGCCAGCGGCTTCGCAAAGAGCGATTGTCTCGCGGGTTTTACGGGTGACGCCCCCGAGCGCGCCGCCGGAGGGAGAGGGACGGATGAAACATTCGAAACGCCGCGAGAGAGTTTCCATGCGTGTTTTGTCACCAAGGATGCTCCCGCCGCTGATCGAGCTGCTGGGATCCACTGCAAGGACGGCGACGCGGTGTCCGGCGTCGCAAAGCATGTTGCCGAACGCTTCGATGAACGTGCTCTTGCCCGCACCCGGAACGCCGGAAATGCCGATCCGAATCGCTGCGCTTGGTGTGGCGGTGAGACGAAGGACTTCGCGTGCGGCCGGGCGGTGATGCGGCGCGTTGCTCTCGATCAGTGTGATAGCGCGGGCCAAAAGTCCGCGATCCCCGTTGAGTAGACCTCCCGCGAGCGTCTCTGGTGTTTGTTCAGAGGCGTTTGGCGAGATCTGACGTCCGGCGACTTTTCGCGTCGGTCTCTGGGGTGATTGGAGCAAGGCACTCACGATTAAGCTGGCGAGCGGTGCTCTAGGATTTTCAACAGTTCGCGTGCAGAATCTGGAATTCGCGTGCCCGGGCCAAAGATGGCGACCGCACCGGCCTCGCGGAGAAAGTCGTAGTCCTGTGCAGGGATCACTCCGCCGGCGATGACAAGGATATCCGCACGACCGAGTGCGGCCAATTCGGCGACGAGTTGCGGGAGGAGGGTTTTGTGTCCGGCGGCGAGCGAACTCATGGCGACTAAGTGGACATCGTTTTCGACGGCTTGCTTAGCGGTCTCGGCCGGAGTCTGGAAGAGAGGGCCGATGTCGACGTCGAAGCCGAGATCGGCCATTCCCGTGGCAACAACCTTGGCACCGCGGTCGTGGCCGTCCTGGCCCATCTTGGCAATCAGGATGCGCGGGCGACGGCCTTCACGTTTTTCGAAATCGTCGGCCATGGCGCGCACTTCTTTGATGTCGTCCATGACTCCATAGGATGAGGCATAGACGCCGCTAATCGAGCGAATAACGGCTTTGTAGCGTCCGGCAACTTTTTCCACGGCGTCGCTAATCTCACCGAGCGTGGCACGGGCTTGCGCGGCTTCGACGGCCAGGGCAAGGAGATTGCCGTTCTTTTTGTCGGAGGCGGCGGCGGTAATGGCATCGAGGCAACGGCGAACGGCGGGCTCGTCGCGTTCGGCGCGGAGTTTTTTGAGGCGTTCGATTTGGGAGAGGCGGACGGCGGTATTGTCCACGGTGAGAATGTCGAGGGGGTCTTCTTTTTCGAGGCGGTATTTATTGACGCCAACGATGGTTTCGACGCCTGAATCGATTTTGGCCTGCCGACGGGCGGCTGCTTCTTCGATGCGCATTTTGGGGAGTCCGGTCTCGATGGCTTTTGACATGCCTCCGAGGGATTCGACTTCCTCGATGTGAGCCCAACCTTTTTCAAGGAGTTCGTGGGTGAGAGCTTCGACATAATAGCTGCCGCCCCAAGGATCGACGACCGAGCAAATGCCGGTTTCGTTTTGAAGGAAGAGCTGGGTATTGCGGGCGATGCGGGCGGAGAAGTCGGTCGGGAGCGCGATGGCCTCGTCGAGCGAGTTGGTGTGAAGACTCTGGGTTCCGCCGAAAACCGCAGCCATGGCTTCAATGCAGGTGCGGGTCACGTTATTGAAGGGATCTTGCTCTGTGAGCGACCATCCGCTGGTCTGCGAGTGCGTGCGCAGGGCCATGGACTTTGGATTTTTCGGGTGGAAACCTTTGACGATTTTGGCCCAGAGAACGCGGGCGGCGCGCATCTTGGCGACTTCCATGAAAAGGTTTTTCCCCTGCGCCCAGAAAAACGAGAGACGGGGAGCGAAGGCGTCGATGTCGAGTCCGGCAGCAGTGCCGGTGCGGAGGTATTCGAGTCCGTCGGCAAGGGTGTAGGCCATTTCGAGATCAGCGGTGGCACCGGCTTCCTGCAT
>JBBRHN010000014.1:0-14091 GCA_038222685.1 Chthoniobacterales bacterium
CGTCAGCCGTCGCGTCCGCTCATCTAACAATGGCCACATCAAGTGAAATCTTTGCGCCATCTTGTCCTGATCACTCATTAACCACGAATCATACCACAAGCGGCTCCAAAATGATACCTTTATTTATTTACAGCGCCTTACCCGAGCGATGGCTGGATTTCGAAATGGGGGAGAAAGGGAAACAAGATGCCTTAAAGTAAAAATGATCAAATGCTCGGACTGACCCCATCCCGGGCGCAGGCGATTCTTTTCGAAGATCCCTGGGGCTCATGGGGCGGCATGGCGGAGGAAACCGATTCGTTCTTTCTCAGTGAAGTGCGCGAACGGTGGAAAATCACGGAGGTTGAACTTTTGGAGAAAGGGCCGGAGCGAGCCGCGCTTTGGGTGCGGTTTGCCGGGTCACGCTCGCGCATTGACCTCACCTTTTTTGTTTGTCGTGATCGCGATGCCGTGGAAGTTTCCGCGCGCGTGCTGCTAGACGATCGTTCCGCGCGGCTCAAACTGATATTTCCCGCAGGAGACGTGATGGACTACGAGGTGCCGGGAAGCGTTGTTCGCCGAGGTCCCGCCGGCGAGGTGCCCGGAGCGCGATGGGCGCGCGTCCGCAGCAAATCCGGCGGCATGGGATTTGCCAGCGACGCCCTCTACAATTTCGACAGCGGCAACGGCGAATTCCGCGCCACCGTCGCACGCGCGAGCCGCTACGCCAACGATGCCAAAACATCCGCCACAACAGAATTATGGCGTCCCGCAGTCGATTGCGGGGAGCTGAAATTCCGCTTTCTGCTCACCGGCCCGAAGGCCGATCTGCCGCGGCTGGCTGCGCAACTCGAGCAACCACCGGTTGTCTTGCTGGTGCCTCCGAGCAAAGGTCCGCTCAAGCGCTCGGGATCACTCCTCGAACTCACCCCGCCGACCGCACAACTGCTCGCCCTGGCCGCCGACGGAACAAAACCAGGCTTCCTCCTCCGCGTCCAAGCTGCGCTCGGAAAACCCGCGCAACTGGCGATGCGGCTCTTCGGAAAAAAGCTCGCCCTCGGCATACTGCAGGGTGGGGAGATCGGCACGTGGCGGATAAACCGCTGGAAGAAAAACTGGGAGGCGATCCGCATATACAGCGACGACCTTGCAACTCGCGCCGCTTTGAACAAAATCGACCGCTCCTAGTCCGCACGCCACTTCCTTTCGCAATCGTTCTCCCACTGCACAATAGTATGACCACCGAACCCAGTAAAAATAACGGGGCTCAGCGCCTCAGTCTCGAAGCCCTCAAACAATGGGAGGCGCTCAAGTATGGGATGTTCATCCATTACGGGATGAGCACCTACACAGGCTCGGAGCTTCCCGACGGGACGCACCCCTCGACACTTTACGCGCCCGACAGGCTTGATGTGGATCAATGGGTCTCGGTCGCCCGCGACGCCGGAATGAAATACGCCGTGCTCACCACCAAGCATGTGGCCGGCCACTGCCTCTGGCCAACAAAGCTCAACGATTACCATGTCGGAACGAGCAGCAACAAGACCGACGTCATCGAGGCTTTTGTTAGCGCTTGCGAAAAGCGCGGCGTGCTTCCTGGCTTATATTATTGCTCCTGGGACAACCACAACCGGTTTGGCTCCGTCACTCCCAGCGACGCCCAGCTCTCTTTCACCACGCGCGCATACATGGATTTCCAAACCGCACAAATCCAGGAACTGCTCACCCAATACGGCAACGTCGGCGAAGTTTGGATAGACATCCCATTGGTGCTCCCAAGGTTTTACCGACAGGAACTCTATGATCAAATCGCCCGCCTCCAGCCAAAAGCGCTCATTATGATGAACAACGGGATCAGCGACGGATCGAGCTATCCAATCGACAAAGCGTGGCCCGCCGACCTCATCGCGATTGAACGTTTCCTGCCCAACAGCCACACGGGCCATGTCAAGTGGCGCGAGATCGAAGGCAAAAAATATTACATGCCCGGCGAGGTATGCGACCCGATCGGGCGCGAGTGGTTTTTCACCGAAGCCGACCAACCCCGCAGCGACGCGGAACTGCTTGGTATGTATCTTGTAACCATCAGCCGTGGTGCCAATCTTCTGCTGGATGTCGGCCCCGACAAACACGGGCTGATCCCGCAAAAATACATCGAAGCGCTGCAACGACTCCGGGCAAACATCGATAAACTCGGAGTCTAACCTACCTATGATGCCTCAACGACAGGGAAGTATCATCGGGCTGCGCGTCGAGCGACTCAAGGAATAATGGCAGGTTCTGCAAAGCGCATTGATGTGGCCGCCACCCCGGAATGCACACAGCCCATCCCACTCGTAATCGTATAAGGAATCCATCGCGATTGCGCAGATGCCACCAAGCCCTTGTAAAACTGCTTCAGCCCAGCGCAAGAACCCATGCGCGAGAACCGTGACGTGCCCTCGATTCGTTGGCAAGTGGGAGCAACATAATCTCTCGCAAGCTCGCCATTTTGACGGTCTTCACGTCAATCGAACAGCTTGCCCGGCGCCCCCTTATGCTCCGATACCGGCGTTTCATTGTCTTGACCGTCAGCGGATTCGCGTGCGATTCTTTCACCTTATTCGTATTTGAACGTGGACATAAAAGAAATTCGCACATTGATCGATCTCATGAAGAAAAACGGGCTGGCCGTTTTCAAGATGGAGAGGGAAGGTTTCAAGATCACCCTGAAGACAGCGGGCTCGGACGGGCCGACGCATGTTGTGACATCGGCGCCAGCGGCTGTGGCAGAGGTGCCAGCGGCGGCACCAGTTGCGAGCGGGATTGAGATCAAATCGCCGATGGTGGGGACGTTTTATTCGGCGGCTTCGCCGGAGTCCGGACCGTTTGTTTCGGTCGGGCAGGCGGTGACGCCGGATACGGTGGTTTGCATCATCGAGGCGATGAAGGTGATGAACGAGATCAAGGCGGAGGTTTCGGGAACGGTGACCGAGGTTTTTGGGGAGAACGGCAAGCCGGTGCAATTCGGCCAGGCGTTGTTCCGGCTGAAGTAACTTTTCCGCTCACAACCGCGTCCAATGTTCAAAAAAATTCTGATCGCCAATCGCGGCGAGATCGCACTTCGCATTATCCGGGCCTGCAAAGAACTGGGGGTGCAATCGGTGGCTGTTTATTCCGAGCCGGATGTGGAGAGTCTGCACGTGCAGCTAGCTGATGAGGCGATTTGTATTGGGCCGGCACAGAGCTCTGACAGTTACCTGAAAATCGACCGCATTATTAGTGCGGCGGAGATTTCGGACGTGGATGCGATTCATCCGGGGTATGGATTCTTGGCGGAGAACGCGCATTTTGCGGAGGTCTGCAAAAGCTGTAACATCAAATTTATCGGACCTTCGGCGAATGCGATCCGGTTAATGGGTGACAAAAATTCGGCGCGCGATTGTGCCCGCAAGTCCGGGGTGCCGATTTCGCCGGGGAGCGATGGAACGGTGGATACCGAGACGGAAGCAATTAAAATTGCGCGCAAGATCGGGTATCCGGTAATGATTAAGGCGGTTGCTGGCGGCGGAGGCCGGGGGATGCGGATCGCAAGCAATGAGGGGAGTCTCGTTCAGGGTTTTCACGCAGCGCGGATGGAGGCCGAAAAGGCATTTGGCAATGGCGCGGTTTACATCGAGAAATTCATCGTCAATCCGCACCATATTGAGTTTCAGGTTTTTGGCGACGAGCATGGGCAGGTTGTCCATCTCGGAGAGCGGGATTGTTCGCTTCAGCGGCGGAACCAAAAGATTGTCGAGGAGTGCCCGTCGCCGTTGATGACGCCTGAACTTCGGGAGAAGATGGGGCGGGCGTCGGTGAAGCTTTGCGAGGATGTCGGCTACGCGAATGCGGGCACAATTGAGTATCTCGTGGATGACGACGGGAATTTCTATTTCATGGAAATGAACACGCGCATTCAGGTCGAGCATCCGATTACCGAGGAGGTCTACGGATGCGACTTGGTGAAGCAGCAGATTCAAGTCGCGGCTGGCGAGCATCTCAGCGATTACGTCGTGAACGCAAAGCCGCGGCATCATGCGATCGAGTGCCGGATCAACGCGGAGGATCCCGAGAAGGGATTTATGCCATGCCCGGGAAACATCGAGCTTTACTACGCGCCCGGCGGTCGCGGGATTCGCATCGACTCGCACGCGTATGCGGGGTATCCGATTCCGCCAAACTACGATTCGATGATAGCGAAAGTGATCGCGAGTGCGTCGAGCCGCGAGGCTTGCATTGCGCGAATGTCGCGCGCGCTAAGCGAATACATGATCACGGGAATCAAGACGACGATTCCGTTCCAGCAGGCGATTATGCGCAACGCCGATTTCCGCCGCGGGAAGTATCACACGGGTTTCGTCGAGCAAATGCTGCGCGATGGTGTGCCGGTGGTGAAGTAGAGGCGAGGCCTTCGGCGATTGGCATGGGCTGCGGGGTAAAAGTATGCGTGTGGTCAAGGCGGTGGGGAGCATGTCACTGCGTTAAAAGTGGGCGACCGTGTGGCTTGGGATGGTTTTCGGGAAGTTGCATGACGTGTGCGCTTCGGCGGAGGGGATGATTGTTGGGCGTGCGGGCGGATTTGCCGATGTCGTGCGTTGCCATTGGGCGTTTCCGGCTCCCCGCTGGGAAGCCCAGAGACTGTTGCAAAGATGATCGATTTTTGCACACGTCACGACATCGTCACCGTCACCGAGGAATTCGCACTCGCCGATGCGAACAACGCAATTGATCGCCGGGAGCACGGAAAGCCGCGCTATCGCGTGGTTCTGAATCGCTCGGCGGAAAGGGTTCTCAGTGCGGCTGAAGCGACGCAGTTGAACAGGAGATTGACGCTCTTGTTTACGCCCTCTACGGCCTGACGCCTCGGGAATCGCCTTGGTCGAGACCAGATGAAAAGTGTCAGTCCGCGCATACGTGCGAAATCAACTAAACTCCGATGGGCCGTGCTGTCATGTCTCGTGCGGCAAAGCAGGGCATCGAGCCACGCCAGCACTCGGGGCAGTTGAGATCGAACAGGCAGCGTGCCGATTATGCATAACCCGGTTTCCACTTCAGAAAAAAGCACGAAGCAAGAACAGACCCTTTGGACGAAGCAAGAACAGACCCTTTGGAAGACCCCTTGGAAGACCCCTTGGATGAGGCTGGAAGCGCGTATTGCCAACTGTAGGGAGATTGCAGACCTGGGCAGGAGTGTCAGTTATCCTGGAAGCTCAGTTGATCCAGAAACCTGCGACTTTGCCGTTTTCGAGGACGAGTTTGGCGACGAACTGGTCGTTGCCGTTTTTTGGTGTGATTTTCCAGAGGTAAACGTCCATTTTGCGCTGTTTGAGCGAGGTGAGGAATTCGCTCTCGTAGCCGTCTTTGAAGAGTGGGGAGAGTTGGGCGGAGACGCTCTCGAACATGGGTTTGGTAAGGCCTGAGCGGAAGGCGTCGTTGCCGTCTTTTTGAAATGCGGCGAGGTCATTCGTGGCGACGGACGTGAGGAGAGTGGTGCATAGCTGCGTGGCGGCGGGAGGGGCGTCTGAGGCGGACAGGGTAGGGAGGAGGATGGCGAGGGCGAGGGCTAGGACGGCGAGGGCTTTCATCGTGAGGAGTTTGACGGGTTCTTTTGTTCGCGCAATGGTTTCTACAAAATGGCGGTCACTTCGGGTTGGATTAAAAGTGGGTTAGGTTCGAGCACAGCGTGGACGTCTCGCCCGAATGAGAAGCGGGCAAGATGCCCACGCTCCCGTCCAGCCCTCACTGCACTCTTTTCTAACCTTTGCCTCGGCCACTTCTAATCACCCCCGATCACTTCGGCGGCGGTTTTGAAGTGCGTCTTGGCGAAGTTTTCGAGCGCGTCGGGACCTTGCGTGGCGACGATCTGGCGGGCGGCGGCTTTGACGGCGGGGGAGACACCGCGCAGGAGGATGACTCCCGCTTTTTCGCTGGCTTCCTCGAGCCAGGAGATGAATTTTTCGCGTGCGAGGATCGAGGCGGCGGCGACGGCATAGTCGGACTCAGCTTTCGTGCGCTGCTCCATCTGGAGTTTTTTTCCTTTTTCCATGAGGGCGCGTTCGATGAGCCGGGAGTCGGCGAATTTGTCGGAGAGAGCGCGGGGGCAGTCGGGGCGGGCTTCGCAGAGGTTTTCGATAACGCGGGCGTGGCCCCATGCGAGGAGGCGGTTCAGGTTGCCGACTTTACGATAGAGGTCGTTGTAGCGGGGCGGGGCGACGGTGACCACGCTGGACGGCGCGCCGGATTTGCGGATTGCGTCGGCGAGGGTTCGGATTTTTTTATCTGAGGAAATGGCTTTGCTATCCTGCACGCCTGCGTCGCGGAAATGCCGGGCGAGATCGGTGTCCACATAAACGCCGGCGATGACGAGCGGGCCAAAAAAGTCGCCTTTACCGCTTTCGTCGATGCCGAAATGGGGCGAGAAGAGTTCCGGGCTGTGAATTTCCTCGTAGCCGAACTTCGCCTCGCCGAGGACCTCGGGTTCGAGCGTGAACGTGATAAACTCCTCGATGCCGCGGCCTTGGATAAGTGCCTTCGGACCCTTTTCGTAAACGACTACGGTCAGCTTCGCGAGGCGCGCGGCGTAGATCGCGTAGGGTTTTTCCTCAAAGGTAAATCCGCGTTCCTTGAGCACGACGCGGAGGCGGTCTGCTTGCTCGCTCGTGAGCGGGGCTGTGTGGGAGTTGAGTTTTTTTTCTGACGACATCGGGAGATTGAGCGCGTATTCGATGTTGCAGTCGAGATGATATCCGAGGCAAACGAATACCGCCGAGCGCTGAACAAATGGTTCCGAAAAAACGGACGCGAGCTTCCGTGGCGCAGCGACGCGAGGCCGTATGGCGTGCTCGTGTCGGAGTTCATGCTCCAGCAGACAACCGTAGCGGCGGTGAAGCCGTATTTCGAGCGGTGGATGGCGGAGTTTCCGAATGTGCCGTCTCTTGCGTCGGCTTCCGAGGCGCGTGTGCTGAAGCTCTGGGAGGGGCTGGGATATTACTCGCGGGCGCGGAATCTTCATCGTGCGGCGATGGCCATCGTGGAGCGACACGGCGGGGAGGTGCCGTCAGATCCCGACGCGCTGCGGGCGTTGCCGGGGGTAGGCCCCTACACGGCAGCGGCGGTTCAGGCGTTTGCGTTTGACCGTCCGGTTGCGGTTATTGATGCGAATATCCAAAGGGTGCTCGCGCGGTTGATGAATTTTCGCGAAGCGGTGGATACGGCGAGCGCGCGGAGATTTTTGGAAGTGACCGCAACGTCGCTTCTTCCAAAAACCGGTGGGGCGGCGCACGCGGCGGCCTTGATGGATCTTGGCGCGACGATTTGCCGTTCGGGAGTGCCGGATTGCGGGCGGTGTCCGGTGAGGAAATTCTGCGCGGCGGTGGAGCCTGCTGGAATCCCAGTCAAGCGGCGCAAGGCGGATGTGATTTACGAGTCGGACGTGCGGGCGTTTGCGGTTTCTCGCGGGAAGCTTTTTCTTGTAGAGTCGAGCGGACCGAGGTGGAAGGGGCTGTGGATGCTCCCGCCGATCGAGCGCTCCGGGATGGCGATTGCTAAGTTCGATTACGTTGTCACACGTCACCTGATTCAGCTCGAAGTCTTCGCCTCGAGGCCGCGCACGGAGTGGACTCCGTTTCCGATTTCTGCACTTCCAGCCATGCCGTCGCCGCATGGAAAGGCCGTTGCAATTGCGTTGGTCAGGTCAGGGCGTTGACTTCAGGAAAGCTTGCCAGGCAAGGGCTGAGGTCTCATCGGGGAGCCAGATGGCAGTTGTCTTTTTGCCTTTGAAATTGCTTGAAGCGGCGACTTCGTAAGTCTCGGGATCGCCCAGCCAGCCTTGGGTTTTGGTGAGACGTTTTGGCCGGTTGCTCGCGGAGGAACTGCCGATGGCGCCGATTGGTGTCGTGCCGATGCGTTGAGGAACGACGGCCCGGAGAAAGGCGGCGACCAAGTTTTGAGAATTTCCGCCCTCGTGGCCCTCACTGGGACTGAGAGCGAGTGTCCAGACGGCTTTCTTGGCCTGAGCGGCATCGAAGCTCTCGGAGGCACTTTTCACCCAATCGGCTTTGTCATTTTTCCCGACGATGATGAGGATCGGCACATCGTCTTTGCCAGTGGCAAGGCTGCCTGCGCCCCGGGGGCCTTTGAGATTGATGGCGGCGATGAGGCGTTCTGGATGGCGTGCGGCGTAAATCTCGCCGACGCAGGCTCCCGCCGAATGGCCCCAGAGCACGAGGGGCGCTTTTTTAAGTGTGGGAAACCCATTCTGAGCGGCGAGTGTGTCGACGGCTTCGTTGAGGGTTTTCGCGACATCACCGGTCGGGTCGTTCTGGTAGGTAAAGTGATCCTTCTCTCCGAAAAAGTAGCACGCGACGATGCCCATATTGAGCTCGGTCGCGAGTTGCTGCCAATACGGATCGGCCGCCATTCCGCGGCCGTCGCCGTTGCGTCCGGGGACGAGCACGATCACGCCGGAGAGGGCCTTTGCGTCAGCGGGCGACCACCAGCGGAATTCGGCTTTGTCGAGTGCCGCGCCTTTGACCGGGCCTGCGTCCCACTCGGTGGGGTTCGTCGCGACTGCCGGATCTTCGGCGGAAGCGGTTTGGAGGAGACAGGCCGCAAGCAGGCCGAGGAGGAGAAGTTTCATTGTTGTTTCTTTAACAGTAGGTTGTCGGAAGAGCGATCAAAATTGGAGATGGCGCGGGAGATGATTTGGTAAATGTCGGTATTGTCGAGATAGCCGCGGATGTTTTCGCTGCCGGGCCCAGAGCCGAGAAGCCAGGCGTCACCGCCGGAATGGGCGGCGGATGTGGCGAGCATCAACGCGGGCTGGGTGTAGTTGGGGTCGTTGACCGGGAGGAGGGCGTTGGGCGAGTTGCGGTCGGCACCCGGACCGCTGGCCCACGTGAGGATGCTTTGGCCGGTGAGGGGGTGCAGGCCGAGGAGTTGGTCGCCCTGCCAACGGATCGGGGAGGGCGGGCCGTTGATGGTGAAGCCGCCGTTGTTGTGATCGGTTGTGGCGAGGATGAGTGCGTTGGCGCCGAGGTTAGTTTGCAGCCATTTGAGCGTCTCGTCGAATTCAAGGACTTCGACGAGGGAACGCTTTGCGTTGTTGAGATGGCATGCTTTGTCCGGCAGGCTGGCTTCGAAGATGAGGAGGAATGGTTTGCCGCGGGTCTTGAGCAACTCAACGGTTTTTTTCACTAAATCGACGAGTCGTGTTTGCCGCTGACCGTCGGCGTAGTAGGGAAAAACGTCAGGAAAAAACGTGCCAAGAATCGGGCGCTCGAACGTCTTTGTTGCGGCGAATTCGGCCCATGACTGGATATGGGATATGGGCAGACCGGCGAGACGTTTTGACGTTTGTGTCACCACATCGCGCTGACCTTCCTTGTATTCCACACTTTGGGGGGAGAACCATTGACTCCCTCCGCCAACGACGATATCGGCACGCAGGCCGAGTTGGCCGATTATTTTAGCTGCAATTTCCGCGTGATTTACTCGCGTTTTCTCCTCGACGAGAAAGGGAGCAGGAGTGCCGCCAGTGACGGAATCATCGGTAATTACGGCAGTGGACCAGCCTGTCTTTCGGGCGAGATCGAGAAGGCTCGGCGGGGATGTTTGCGAATCTTTCGAGGCTTGGCCGATTGACATATTGTCAGCCTTGATTCCGCGTGCCATCGAGGTCGCCGCCGCAGCGGAGTCTGTGACGAAATCCGAGGCGGAAAAAGTGCGGACGATCGCGGTATGCGGGAAGGCTTCGAGCGCAAGTTTGCCAGCGGCACCCAGCGAGTAAATTCGCGCGGCGGTGATGAGTTCCTGCGAAGTGCCGTCTGCGATGCCGAGCACGATGGCGTCTGGGCGTGGGACGGAATTCCATTCCTGTGAACGAAGCGCTTCGAGTTGGGAACGAAACTCTGGCTCGGTCATGAGGGACGTGAGAAGCAGGTCGGCGAGCTTGTGGCTGGCGGCGATGTCGGAGAGGTAATGCATGCCGCCGAGAACGCGGCTCTGGCCGATTGCGTTCGCGCGTTCGAGGAATTGCTCAAGGTGTCCGGGATCGAGTTCGCCGAGCACGCGGGCGTAGAGCCAGCTTCGCGTGCCGTGGCCGCTGGGATACGAGTAGCCGGTATCGGGAGTGATGAGTTGCTTGATGGCGTCCGGGTGGCCGAGATAAGGACGCGGGCGGGCGTAGTGGTCCTTGATAAAGTTTTTTGGCCCGTCGGCGGCCGCTTTCAAGCGGGCAAAAAACGCGGCCGTGCGCGGGAAGTTTGCGGGGGTGAAATTTGGGCCGACGACAGTTGCGAAATCAAAGACATCGGATTTCACGAATGCCTCAGCATGCGCGATTTCGTCGGGTGCTACGTTCTTTTGAAGAGCGATGCTCGCGTTCCGATCCGCGAGATCGTCTCTGCTGTCGGGATTCGGTGGCTTGGGTAGTCTTTCGAGAAAGTAGCTATACGGCGGGAGCGGCCACGGCTCTGTCGCCTGAACTTGCAGAGTGCCTACCGCCAGAACCAAGCTGCCGAGAAGGCGTCTCATTCGAAGGATTTTTGTGGCCGAATCTTTGCGACCGAGCGGACGGTGGGATGCTGACGAATCATACTCGAAAACTTTTCGGCAGATGGTTTGAGGATTCGGTTCTTTGTTTTGGGGTCCATTGTCGAGAGCCCGAATGTTGCCTTGAAGCCATAGTGCCACTCGTAATTATCGGCGAGCGACCAGGCGAAGTAGCCGCGCACATCGTAGCCATCGCGAATGGCGCGTCCGATGGCCGCGAGGTGGTTTTGCACATACCACTCGCGCTTCGCATCGTCGGTGGTCGCGATGCCGTTCTCGGTAATCATCATCGGCTTGCCATAGCGTGTTGCGACGCGTTTGATTTCTTTGTAGAGGCCGTCGGGATCGATGCGCCAGCCCATCATCGTGAAATGTCGACCGCGGCGGGAAGGGCCTGCCAAGAGCGAGATTGGGCCGGGGCGTTGCGAGTAATAATAGTTAATGCCGAGGATATCGCAGACGTCGTAAATCCGGTCGAGGTGATCCGTATTGCCATGGATCATCGTATTGTAAATGAGGCCGCCGGGATCAAGAGGCGCGCGCTCCCACCATGGCAGCGCTTCGACGCTCATGACTTTTGCGGAGGGTTTGATGGCCTTGATGCGTGCGGCGGCGTCGCGGAACATTCCCGTGCTGGCATCGATGGCCTTCCAATAATGCCCAAACGCCAACGTCATCGCCGGGGGCCACTGGGCGACGATGTAAGCGGTCGTGATCTGGCCGTTCGGTTCGTTTTGTGGTGCGTAAAACTTAGTATAAGGAGCTGTCGCACGGACCATTTTTTCCACATAGGCATTCCAGCGTTCGCTCGCCTGCGCGTGGAGCCAGTTGGATTGGCCTGGATTCTTTTTGTCGTAGAGCCAATCGGGGAATGTGAAGTGCCAGAGGCAGATGACCGGTTCGATGCCAAGCTCTTTGAGCTTGCGGGCCATCGCGACGTAGCCGCGAATCGCCTCCTCGTTATAAATGCCGGGCTTTGGCTCGACGCGCGCCCACTCAATACTGAAACGATAATGCGTAGGGCGGATTTTTTTCAGGGCTTCGAGGTCCTTCTCGAAATGCGTCCAGCTATAGAGCGCATTTCCGCGAGGAGGTGCCTTGCCTTGCGCGACGAGGACGTCCCAATCGGTCGAGAAAAACGCCGGGGTTCCGGGTTTCACTGCGGGATCTTCGTATTGATAACTCGCCGTCGAGATGCCCCATGCAAATGAGTCGGGAGGATTCGGCGCGGGAATCGCGGCGACTTTAGGTGCCGGGTCAAAGCGACCGAGAGGATTGATGGGATTCACGCACCCGGTGAGGGCGAAACAAGCGGCGAGGATGGGGAGTCGATACGACATGGGATGATGAGGATTCGGAGATAATCGAAGGAACGCACGCGACCAAGAAAAATTACCACAACGTTTTGCGCGTGCCGGGGTTGTATTTCTGAAGATGCTGAATCAACTCAACTCTGGAGATTGGACGCCTGAGGCGGCGGCGCATTTGCTGAACCGGGCTGGGTTTGGCGGATCGCCGGCGGAGGTCGCGGCGCTTCATTCCCGCGGGCTCTCGGGAGCGGTCGGGTCAATGTTGGATGGGGAAGAGGATTCGGATTTGTTTCCGCCCCCGGCTGCTTCGGTTCCGATGGATGTTGTCGATTTGAAAATGAAGTCGAAGGATCTGCCCGAGGAGAAACGCAAGGAAATGCAGAAGATGGTGCAGCGCGAGCAGCGGGAGCAGACGTTGGAATTGCGCGGGTGGTGGCTGGATCGGATGCGATGGACGCCGTTTGCGGCACGCGAGAAGGCGACGTTGTTCTGGCATGGGCACTGGGCCACGAGCGTAGAGAAAGTGAGGGAGCCATTTCTCATCTGGCAGCAAAATGAAACACTGCGTGCGAATGCGCTGGGATCGGCCCGGACGTTGGCTCGCGACATCACGCGCGACCCGGCGATGATGCGTTACCTCGATCTCCAGCAAAGCAAACGCGAGAAGCCCAACGAGAATTTCGCCCGCGAGTTGATGGAGCTTTTTACACTCGGGGAGGGGCATTACTCCGAGCAGGATATCCGCGAGTCCGCGCGTGCATTTACTGGATACCGTATCGATCCGATCAGTCGCCAGTGGTGGTTGCAACCTCGTCAACACGATGGTGGGGTGAAGACGTTTTTTGGGAAGACCGGAAATCTTTCGGGCGACGATGTGCTTGCGTTGATCTTCGACAGGCCGCAATGCGCGACGTTTCTTGCTCGGAAACTGTGGGGTTTTTATGCGGGTAGCGAACCCTCGCCTGCGCTTGTGGAGGCTTTGGCGGCGGAATACCGGGCGGTGGATTTCGATACGGCGCGGGTTTTACAAACAATTTTTTCGAGCGGTGAATTCTATGCAGCGGATGTCATGCGGCGTCAGGTGAAAAGTCCGGTGCAATGGCTGATTGGCCTGAGCAAAATGCTCGAGACTCCACTTCCCAGTCCGATCGTGTGCGAAGGCATCCTGCGTCAGCTCGGGCAGATTCCGTTCGCTCCGCCGAACGTCAAAGGCTGGGATGGTGGTCGGGCGTGGATTAGTTCGTCCACGCTCCTTCTACGTTACAATATCGCCGGATACCTCGTCGGCGGGAAGAACGCCGGGATGGGGTTACCGGGCGGCGGTATGGGGATGGCGCGTGTGGACGTTGAGAAGGTGGCCCCCGTGCGTGCGACAGCGGATAAGGTTTGCGACGAGGTCGCGTGGCGGCTGTTTCAATCCCCGCTGCCGCCTGCGGTGCGCGGGAAATTTACTGCTTACCTCTTAGAACACGGCACGGGCACAACGGCGCGTCGCGATCTTCTTCAACTGATGATGAGCACACCGGAATTCCAACTCACATGAACAAGACACTTCACACCCGCAGAAAATTTCTCCGCACTTCAATCCTCGGCGGCGCTGTCGCATGGAGTGTGCCGGCGTTTCTTGAGCGCACGTTTTTCTCACTCGACGCGATGGCGGCGGACTCGGCGATCCAGACGGTGACAGGAAAAGACGGCACGATCCTTGTTGTGCTCCAACTTGCTGGAGGCAACGACGGGCTCAATACGCTGATTCCGTTCTCGGACGACACCTATCACCGGATGCGGCCAATGATCGGCATTAAGCCGGAGCAGACACTCAAACTGAACGATTACCTCGCGCTCCACCCGCGTCTCACTCAACTGCGTGGCCTCTACGACGAAGGCCGCATGGGCATTGTGCAGGGAGTCGGGTATCCGAACCCAAACCGCTCGCATTTTCGCTCGACGGAGATTTGGCAAACCGCCGTCGATGAGAACAAAACGTCCTCCACAGGCTGGCTCGGACGCTATTTCGACTCGTGTTGCAAAGGCGCGGATCCCGCCGTGGGCGTGAACATTGGGAGTCAAACACCACAGGCGTTTGCCGCTGCCGAGCCGACGGGGATCTCGTTTGCTCGTCCCGAGCAGTTCCGGTTCAATTCCGCGCAGGCCTCCGACCCGAAAGCCGCCGAGGAGTTTTTTCGCAGCATGAACGAGTCACCGGCGGGTGAGTCTAACGACGGCGGGA
>JBBRHN010000015.1:0-13925 GCA_038222685.1 Chthoniobacterales bacterium
GAGGCGAATGTCTTCCGCGCTGTAGTCATGGAGACGGACGGACTGGATGCCCCCCAGAAGGCGTGACGAGAGTCCTTGAAAAATAGGCGCGTCCGCCGCCGTCGGGAACCCTTTTTCAACGTGCAGCGTGAAATCGACGCCGTTCAGGGTGGCCTGATCGTTGCCGAGCGCAGTGGAGGTTAAGTTTGTGTCGGTGGTTATTTTTCCGTCGGCAAGTTTAAATGTCGCGTTCACGTCGAGTCCACCGGTGATCGGAGCTGGAAGAGCGTTCGTGAGAGCACCAAGATCTGAGAGATTGGCTCGGATCTGTCCCGTTGCGGGTCCGCGTGAAAGGGCGTCTAAGGTTTCCGGAAGCGCAAGCGTGGCGGTCGCGTGCAGGCGATTTGCAACGCTGATCGCCTGAGAGAACTCAAGACGCGCCTGTTTATCCCCAAGACGAACTGACAAGTTGGTCTCCCCCAGCGCAACGCTCTGGATCACCAGTCCGTCAAACTTGAGATCCACGGCGCCGACCCATTCCGCAGGGGATTCCGGGCGGCCGTCGAAGTGTATTTTGAGCGCGACGAGTGTGCCGATCGCCGGGGGCGGTAAGTTGAGGAAATCCCAGACTTCGGCGAGCTCCAATCCCGTGATTTGGAGATCTGCCCGAACGTGATTCGTCGCGTTGAGATCTGTGATGATTGCCGAGATTCGCGTCTCCGCACCGAAGAGCGTGCCATCAAGGCCCAAGCCAAGCACGGCATCGTTCAACTGCGAGGCGTCGACGTTTACCGAACGCAACATCATTTTTGGTCCGAGCGTGAGGCCGGTAAGGACCAACTTGCGTTCGCTAAATGTGGTTGCAGCCGCGAGGTCTGTCCATTTTCGCACGCCGGGGATATCCAACGTGGCGATTTTGAGTTCACCTGGGCGATCCGGCAGCAGACTCAAATCCAACGCGGCGACAATGAGATCGCCGCGTGCACCGTGAATGAGAATGTTGATGTTTTCGAGAGTCAACAGTTCGGGAAACAGTGCCGGGAACTTGAATGCCTGAGCCTTCGCCTGTTTCTCGGGGGGCGGCGATTCAGCGGGGGTAAGTTCCAAGAAGACATCGCGGGCGACGAGCACTTTCAGCAGGGCGGGTAGCCCGTGCCGAATCACCCCCCACAAGCTGTATTGAAGGTGAAGTTCGCGCACGTCGAGACGTTGGATCGGCCCGGATTCGGTCGGCAAAACACGCAAATCGGAAATTGTCAGCGTCGAGAAAATCGATCCACTGATCGTGTAGTGCACGTCGAGCTTTTGTTGCTTAGCCGCCCGAATCACAAAATACCGCGTTCCCTCGAAGACGATTGGGCGATGGAAGATCACTAGCAGTGTGACCAGCGCGAGCACCCAAAAACCGACTTTCCGAAGCCATTTGCGCGAGGGGTTCGGTTTTTTCATGAATGCGCCGTCAACTGCTGACGAACCCTTAGATTCGTTTGGGAAGTCGTCGCCGGACGTGTCACGCAAACTTTGCCGGACGATGCATCCACGCCCGCAACGCGCCTCGATCTTCTCGCGAACGGAATGAGTTTCCGCCTTTGAGCGAACTTCCCCAACAAAAATCTAAACAAAGATAAATTATGTCAAACACACAATCCGACGAATCGACACTTGCTGAAGAAAAGCTCGAAAGCGGCACCGCCCACGCCAGAGCCGCTTTGGACATCACCGCTGCCGCCGCGAAAGAAGTCATCGAGACGAGCCGCACTCAGGCGCGGCAAGCCATCTCTACCGGCAAAGAGCATCTCGGCCACGCCGCAAAAGACTTGGGCGAAGCGGCTAGAGCCACGGCTTCCGAGATCCGCACGCAGATCAATTTTAAGGCCGATGAAGTCAAGGAACGTGCGCAAATCATCCAAAGCGACACCGAGCAATTCATCCGCGAGAAACCTCTCGAGGCAGTGGGGATCGCCGCCGCTGTCGGATTTATTATTGCAATGATCCTGAGACGATAATTCCACGCCAATCTTCTGCGGTCGTCCAATGACTACACCCTCCGCTCCGGCGGCCGCCGATGCCCCTCCGGGCGGAGTGGTCGGCCACGGACTCAGGTTAATTGCAGCATTCGCTCGACACGTCCAAGCACTATTAGCTCTTGACGGCGTCGAAGGGCGTGCAGCGCTAGGCCTCCACGTCCGGCTGTGGCGATGCTCGCAGCCGCGCTCCTATTTGTCCTGTTCGGGCATGTCTTCTTAATGCTCTTCCTCGGGTTTTCAGTCGCAGCGCTGTTCGGCGTCGTGTGGATCTGGATGACGCTTGGTTTTGCCGCAATTCATTTTGTCGGTGCGTTTATTTGCACCGCGCACGTCCGTAAGAATTTCGGCACCCCGGTATTTAAGATCACCGATGCGGAGTTGAAGGAAGATATCGCGACCTTAACCAAACTCGAACAATCCACCTCATGATCCCGCCTGAACTCCTCAATGAGTTGTCCCTGAGTCGCACCGCCATCACACGTTATATTGCCGAGCTGCGGGAAAGTTTAGATTTTTCAAGCCTCTCTAAACGAGCAATTCGTGAAAGCCCGAGTATCTGGCTGGGGGTGCGGCATTGGCAGGATTTTTGACCGCTTGGCTTCGCCCGAGCCATCGTCATCAAACGCGATTGAAGGCTAACACGCGTGGCTTGGCGTCGGCTGCCGCTTCCACTGAAGGAGTTGCGAGGTCAGCGACATGGATTGGCGCCGTCCTCGCTGCAGGAAGATTTATCTTTCCGTTGTTCCGTCCGATGCTCACCGCCTTCGCGGTGAAGCGACTTTCGGCAATGACTGCAAAGCTCGGTTAGCAGAAGAGAAATCTACCTTGCACTGCAAAGTCTCGCGGAACTTGGCGGCAACAGTATTCAGGAGAAGCCATCAAAACCGCCTCACACAACCCAGGCATTCCCAAAACAAGCGCAGTGCCGCTCCCAAACAGGCAACCGCACTGCACCAGATTTTCGATTTTTATCAGTCCCAGTGCGCGAGCGATTCTTAGATAGTGCTCGCGCCTAAACATGCAGGTAACTGCCAAATCGTGCGGCCAGCCAGTTCACAAGTTTTTTCTCATTCGGCAGCATCGCCGCCTGATTGACGAAACGCCAATTATCCTCATAGAGACGCTAGGCCTCACCCGAATCAATCGATGTCCGGTGAAAGTTCCAGCCCAATGCCGCAAGCTCCGGGAAGTGAGCCTCTGGTATCTGGCGTGCTTTTGTCGTCTCAGCCATGCCTAGAATCTGCCTGGCGCGCGGCGGAATTTCCAGAGAGAATTCACTCTCGCGGGTAAGCAGCCTTTTAAAAAGAAGCGCAAAAAGCGGATGTCGAGATGCGATCGTCCCTCTCACGGATCGCGAATAAGGCGTCCGATTCCAGCACCACATGAAACGTCGTCAGACGGGTGTGGTTAAAAGTGGGTGAGGTTGGGCCACACGAGCGTGGGCGTCTCGCCGTATGAGGAGCGGGCAAGATGCCCACGCTCCATTGAAGAGGCGTCTTTGTACTTTTCGGAGATGCGCCCAACCATCGTTGGCGCGAGATTCGGCCATTGACGGGGGCGTGGGATTCGCTACTTCAGTCAGTCTAACCGATGCCTGAAGTCTCAAGCTCCATTCGCTCGCCGCAACGCGGCCGCGGGTGGATTGTGCTCGGGTTGCAACTAGCGGTGAGCACTGCTCTGCTGGCGTGGTTGTTCTCGGGCACAGCGATTCGGGCGGACTTGAAGGGCGTGCTGCGGGAGGCGAGTCCGGGATGGTGCATGGGCGGCGTTGTCGTGGCTGGTTTTGTGCAAATGATCTGCCTTGTTCGGTGGAGAATTTTTTTGACGATGGCCGGCGTTGAAGTCGGATGGCGTGAGGCGGGCGGAGCGTTTTTTGCGGGGCTCTTTGCGGGGTTGTTTTTGCCCGGGGGAGCCGGGGGCGATGTGGTGAAAATCGGGCTTTTGGCGGCGAGGGGTCACGATGTTGCGAGATCGGCGCTCTCCGTTGTGATGGATCGACTGAGCGGGGCAGTTTCGTTGATCGTGGTCGGCGGCGGGCTGATTTTTTGGAACCGCCAGTGGCTGATGCAAAGTGCTCACGTGGCGCCATTGATGAAAGGCGTCTCGGTGTATCTCGCGGTGCTGGCGCTAGTTCTGGTGCTGTCCGTCGTGCTTTGTTCGAAGGGGTTGGTCTCGCGACTCCCTGAGCGATGGCCCGGTCGCGGGCGGCTCGTTGAACTCACGGGGGCCTACTTCCAGTTGGCCGTGCAGTGGCCTCGCACTTTGGGGGCGGTGGGTCTCTCGTGCGTGATGCTCGTGCTATATTTTCTGACCTTCCTCTTTGCGGCGAAAGCTTATGGGGCGGCACTAACGGCGGGCGAAATGCTGGCGATCATGCCAGCCGTAGACATGATCTCGGCGTTGCCGGTGAGCTTCGGCGGGCTTGGCGTGAGGGAGTCTGTTTTTCTCCTGCTTCTCGGCGAGTTGGCCGGGATCGGCGCGGCGGTGGCGGTGACGATTTCGCTCACTGGTTATTTGTTCACGGCGGCGTGGGCGCTGCCCGGTGCGGTGCTCTGGATGTGGCGCGGGAGGCGACGATGAAAACGGCGGCGGAACGCTTTCGGGGGGATCGTCTTCTCTACGGTTACGCCAAAGGGAAAATTGCATGGGATCCGGTTTACGCCGTTGTTGCGGCGCGGCTGAAAGGCTCGCGACGTCCGGTTTTGGATATCGGGTGCGGCGTCGGACTGCTCGCGGCGCATCTGCGCGAGAGCGGGTGCGGACAGCCGATTTTGGGAGTCGAACCGGATGCGGCGAAGGTCTCGCTGGCCCGGCGAAACGTTGCGAGCCACTATCCGGATCTAGAGTTTCGCGTCGGTTCGGCGGAGGAACTGCCGACGTTTTCCGGTGACGTGGTTATGCTAGATGTGCTGCACTACATGGAGCCCTCCGTTCAGCAGACTGTGCTGGGAAACGTAGCCGATTGCCTTGCGGCAGAGGACCGCGCTTTGATTCGCACCACATTTCGCGACAGCTCATGGCGCTACAGTGCGACGATGTTAGAGGAGGGCTTAGTGAGGCTTAGCGGCTGGATTCGCGGGGGGCGCTGTATTTTTCCTACCCGAGAAGATGTATGCCGTCCGTTCCTCGCGCGCGGCTGGGATGTGCGCGTCGAGCCGATGTGGGGACGCACGCCCTTCAACAGTCACTTGATCGAAGTGAGACGCGGCGACAGTTGAGAGAGACTATCTTAGCACTTCGCGGAGGGCGGCGAGGACGAGATCGACATTGCGTTGCGTCGAGCCGTGGCCCATGAGTCCGATGCGCCAAGCCTTGCCGGCCATGGAACCGAGGCCGCCGCCGATTTCGATACTGTATTTTTCGAGGAGATGCTTGCGGATGCCTGCGTCGTCGGAACCTTCGGGGATGCGGATACAGTTGAGGGAGTGGAGGGAATGTTTGGGAACGTAGGTGATGCCCATGTCTTCCAGACCGGCGCGGAGGCGTTTGTGCGAGGCTTCATGACGAGCGATGCGGGCGTCGAGACCTTCTTCAAGCACGATGGTGAGCGCCTCGTGGAGTGCGTAAGTCATATTGACCGGTGCGGTGTGATGATAGACGCGCCCGCCTCCGCCGCCGAGGTAGTATTTGCGAAGCATCGAGACGTCGAGATACCAGGATTGGGGCTTTGTCTTGCGAGCGTCCATGCGGGCGAGGGCGCGTTCGCCGAAGCTCACTGGCGCAAGGCCGGGAGGGCAGCTGAGGCATTTTTGCGTGCCGCTGTAGATCGCGTCGATACCCCAATCGTCCACGCGCAACTCGTGTCCGCCGAGGCTCGTGACGGCATCGACCATCAGAATGGCTCCGTGCTTGTGGACGAGATCGGCGAGACCTTCGAGCGGTTGATGCGCACCGGAGCTGGTTTCGGCATGCACGATAGCGACAATTTTTGCGTTCGGGTTTGCCGCGAAGGAGGCGGAGATTTGATCGAACGAAAACACCTCGCCCCAGGCTGCTTCGGCGGTGTGAACAACGGCGCCGCAGCGTTACATCACGTCTTTGAGGCGTCCGCCAAAAACGCCGTTGATGCACACAATGACTTCATCGCCGGGCTCGACGAGATTGACGGCTAGGCACTCTATCCCGGCCATTCCGGTTCCGCTGACAGGAAAGGTAAGCGCGTTTTTAGTTTGAAAACCTGGCGGAGCATTTCGCAAGTTTCGTCCATGATGGCGACGTATTGCGGGTCGAGGTGACCGATTGTGGGTGAGCCGAGCGCGCGAAGGACGCGGGCCAGGGCCGAGCAGAATTCTTTCTGCGGGGTTGTGTGTATCCATGGTGAGCCGATGTGCGCTCTCTCTTTAGCATCGGGGTTGTAAAATACAATACGGACGTTCCCCCATGTCCGAAGCGTTCTTGCATTTTGGCTCCGATTAACAACACTGAGACGTGGTCACAAATTCATGACGTCGCCGAGCCCTTCAACACGGACGCCGTGGGCGTTCGTTCCGACACTTTATTTTGCGCAAGGTTTGCCGTTCGTGATCGTGAACACGATGTCCACGGTGATGTATAAGGATTTCGGCGTGAGCAATACGCTGATCGGACTCACGAGCCTATTGTATCTGCCTTGGGTGATCAAACCGCTTTGGAGTCCTCTTGTGGAGATGGTCGGGAGCAAACGGGCTTGGATTGTTGCGATGCAGGTGGCGTTGGCGGTCGGGCTTGCTCTGGCGGGTCTGGCGGCAAACATCCCCGCTTTTTTTGTGGCTTCGCTGGTGGTGTTTGTTTCCGTCGCGTTTGTCTCGGCCACGCACGATATCGCGGTCGACGGATTTTACCTTCTCGCGCTCGCGCCGAAACAGCAGGCGTTTTTTGTGGGGATTCGTTCCACGTTTTATCGACTGGCAACCATCACGGGAACGGGGCTATTGGTTGTTCTTGCCGGACACTGGATCAAGGACGGCGTGCCGGTTCATTTGGCATGGACGAAGGTTTTGATGGTCGCGGCTGGCATCTACGCGGTGCTCGCGGTCGTGCATCATTTCGTGCTGCCACGACCGGTTGAGATCAAAGACGCGGGCGGCTCTGGTTGGACGACTTTTGCCGAGGTATGGAAAACGTATTTTCAGCAGGAGGGTATCGGCTGGGTGCTGGCGTTCGTTCTCCTTTTTCGACTCGGTGAGGCGATGCTCGTGAAAATGATCGTGCCTTTTTTAAAGGACGCTCACGGCTCGGGCGGCATCGGGCTGAGCACCGAACAAGTCGGCATTGTCTATGGCACGCTCGGGGTTCTTGGCTTGGTGGTCGGCGGCATCCTAGGCGGCATGTTAATCGCCAATTTCGGACTCCGGCGCTGCATCTGGCCGATGGCACTCTGCGTTCATATCCCAAATCTCGGGTTTGTCTATCTGGCAAAAATGCAGCCCGAGGGCTGGGTTGTTCCGTTCGTTGTCGCGCTCGAGCAGTTCGGCTACGGGTTTGGATTCACCGCGTTTATGGTGTTTCTCATGCGCACGGTGGGCGAGCGCTTCAAGACGGCGCACTTTGCGATTTCGACTGGCTTTATGGCCATGGGCATGATGTTGCCGGGGATGGTCAGCGGGTGGATTCAGCAGAGTGTCGGGTATCCGTTGTTCTTCATCGTCGTCTGCGTTGCAACGCTGCCTGGGCTGGTCACGATTGCGTTTCTGCCGCTTAAAGACAAAGACGTTGTCTAACGAATCAATTGCCGTGAGAGGGATGAGCAGGGCGAATCAATATACAAGATGGACGTTGGAAAGAGCTAATATCCCGTGCCGTCTAAAACTTCGATAGTAGGTTTGATTCGTGCACACGCCGGGAAAGAGAGGGGCTTGATGTCATTGACAGACTCCCACCACATCTTCCATGGCTGCGCGAAAAGCCGCGTTGCCATCGGGAGGAATTTCCCTTCGTTTTGCTCGGGTGACGTTGCAACTCGTTACTTTAGAAATCGCTGGGCACTTATGGTCGAGGCTTGATTAACTATTTGTTATTCCGCGAGTTTTCCGCCAGAAGGGGTACCGTCAACTTTTCCAGTTAAAACCTACGCATTTGAGCGCCGCCGGAATGCGCGAGAGTGGCAACCATTGGAAGGAAATCACTGGGGATTTTTTACGGACAGAAGATTCGCGCGGCGTTCGGCTTCCATCGCGAGCGCAACAACCGTGTTTTTGGCTTCGACGAGGGCTTGGTTTTTCAAACCGGAGACGAGGTTGGTGATGGGCACGCAGAGGTTGGAGTAGCAAATGATGGAGCGGTTGTCGGGATATGGTTCGACGCGGAGCGATCCGTCGCTGGATTTGGCTATGGGCGACTTAATGAGCTTCCAAGCCACAGTAAAGTCATCACCATTCCGCGTGTAAGTGTTGCGCACGACGTAGCTTGTTTTTTGAATTACCGGGGCTTTGACGGCGTAGCGCACGTCCTTGCTGCCATCGGGATTGGTCGCGATGACGTCGGCACTGAGCAATCCCGGAGTATATTTCGGGGCGGCGGCGTAGTCGGTAAAGAGATTGCTAACGACACTGGGCGGGGCGTTGACGACGCGGTAGAGACTGAGCGCTGGCCACGGCAGGCCGGGCATAGCGGTGCTTTTTACAACGGTGGTTCCGGCAGCGAGTTCATCGCGCTCGGAGCGGGAAACCTCTTTGACAAGATCCGCATTCAGCGAGCAAAGACTCGCAGCAAGAAACAAAGCGGCCGGGAGGATGGTTTTCACACCGCGAGATAATCACATGCCGACAGCCGTGGCGAGACTGTGTAGTGTGGTTACGCGGAGTAGTTCGCAATGACGCGCTCGTAGGTGGCGAACAGACGATCGAATACGGTTCGCCAAGAATACCGCGAGCGTGCTTGCTCACTGGCCTGCAATCCCGCCGCGCGGAGATCGAGAGCAAAAATAGCTTCGATGGCCTCCGCGAGTGCATCGGGCGAGTTCTCGCGCGCCCAGTGCTGTTGATCGTTAAAAATAATGCGATCCATGTAGCTTCCGCGAATGCCGACCACGCAGGTTCCGCTGGCCTGGCTTTCCAGCGCGACGAGGCCGAAGGTTTCCTGCACGCCGGGGTGGACGAAAACATCAGACGCGCGATAGATGGCAGAGAGCTCAGCGGGATCGGAGCAATACGGTGTCCACGTGACAACCCCGGTCGCTTCGCGAAGGTCCATCACCGACGCCCGCTGCGTGCCATCGCCGACACAGAGCAGGTGGTATTTGCCGGGCATCGCGGCATGGAGTTGGCGAAAAGCCGCGAGCAACGTGCGGAGATTTTTCTCCGGCGCTAGGCGTCCGACATAGAGCAAAAGGCGTGCGCCGCCAGGAATCCCCAACGCCGCCCGCGTGCGGAGAGCGTCGTCGGGCGTGGGCACAAAAACATCGGCATCGACCCCCAGATCCACCGACTCCAAACGTTCGACGCCCCACATCGACAGGGTTCGAGCGAGCACCGGACTTGGCACAAACGAACACTCGAAGTGATTATACAGAGCAGTCACGTAGCGACGGCAAAGTTCTTCGGCGATCGTCACCGAGAGCGGGCCAAAAAACTTCTCGACCATGCGGATGTAAGATTCTGGAAAATGCGAGTGATAAAACCCGACAACGGGAATATCCAGTCCCCGTCCTGATGCCACAGCCTTCCACGCGACCTGATAGGGATCGCCGGATTCAATGATGTCCGGGCGCTCTTTTTCGAGCGCCTCCTCAATGAGATGCAGCCGGGTAAGCGCGCGGTAGCGGGATGTACGCGAAACAAGAGGCGACGCAATCGTATATGTGCGCACCACGTCGTCGCCGCTCTGTTCGGTCGTCGCACCGGGAACAATAATGATATGCTGGCAGTCCGTCCGATGCTTTCGGATGTAAGCCGACTTCTGCTCGATATAGCGGCGCACTCCGCCACTCACAGGCGAGTAAAACTGCGTCAGATCACAGACTTTCAACCTACTCCCGGGCCGCCAGCCAACGTTCGGCTTCCATGGCTGCCGCGCACCCTTGGCCGGCTGCCGTGATCGCTTGGCGATAAACATGATCAGCAACATCTCCGGCGGCAAAAACGCCCGCGACGTTGGTCGTCGTTCCTCCTTGCTGGATAAGATAACCGTTCTCATCGGTCTTCAAAACAGAGCGGAATGCCGCCGTATTCGGCTCGTGCCCAATCGCTACAAAAACGCATTTGACGGCGAGTTCACTCTCGGTTCCATCGACAAGATTGCGCAGTGTCACGCCCCGCACCTCGCCCGCTTCGTCGGTGAGATAACCCGTCACGGAAGAATTCCAAACCGGCTTGACTTTCGGATTCGCCAGCGCGCGATCAGCCATAATTTTCGAGGCCCGGAGCGTATCGCGGCGATGGATGAGATAAACCTCCGATGCAAAGCGTGTGAGGAACGTCGCCTCCTCGCAGGCCGAGTCGCCACCACCCACCACACACACTGGCACGTTGCGATAGAACGCACCGTCGCACGTCGCGCACGAGGTTAGCCCGTGCCCAATTAAGGCCGATTCGCCTTCGATGCCGATGTATCGCGGCGAGGCACCACTGGCCACAATCAATGACTTGGTCTCAACCCACGCCCCGTCAACCTTTAGCCTGTGAGGCGTGCCGACTTCAAATTCCTCAACAAAACCGTATTGGAACCGCGCACCGAATTTTTCGGCCTGCTGGTGCATTCGTTGGATCAACTCCGGCCCATCGATGCCCTCGGGAAATCCCGGAAAATTTTCGACCGCCGTGGTCGTCGTGAGTTGGCCGCCCGGGAGGCGCCCTTCGAGAACGAGCGGCGTAAGACTTGCCCGGGCCGTGTAAATGGCCGCCGTGAGCCCAGCGCATCCCGTGCCGACAATAATGACATTTTCCATAATCCGATGGAGTAAACATGATCCCGGACGAATGGCGAAATCAATAATTCGTTCCGTTCCAAGCCGACCCTCTCAACGATCCGGCATCAACGTTGCCGGAAATCCCGCTGGCAGCCGCACGGGGCGCCCCTCCGGCATTTGTACGAGCGCCAGCGCTTGGCGACAGGTCACCATCAACGTTCCGTCTTCCGGACGCACGACCTCGAACTCGACCCAAAACCGAATGCCGCTCCACTCGCAAAGCCAACCACGAATTTCCAGCACATCGCCGAGTTTCGCCGGTCGCTTGTAGTCGATCTCTGTGCGCGTCACCACCGGATGAATCTTCGTGCGCTCAATCTCGGCAAAACTCATCCCCATCTGCATCGCCAGCAGCGTGCGGGCCGTCTCGATGAACCGCAGGTAAACAATATTGTGCACCACGCCACCGGCGTCCGTATCGAAATACATCACCTGCACTTCCGTCGAGATGCGGCAGTGCGCAGGGACAGCTCGCGCCGAGGTCGACGAACTCACTGCTTCTTGAGCGCCTCGATCTGCACGGCGATTTCCTTCTCGGGGATAGTCGCGAAGGCCTCTTCGTATTTCTTGATCGCTGCCTCAATTTTGTCGCTGTCAGCCAGCATTTTTGCCTCGTCGCGCAAAGTGCGGAACCGTTCGATTTGCGTTGTTACCGTACGCTGGAGTACCCCGAGCGCGGCCACCGTGTTCGGGCCGATCTGCGGTGCGGATTCCACCAGCGGGTCGAGGATTGTTTTTGCTTCAAGAAACTGCCGGGCTTTGACCTGCGTCCGCACCGACGGCAATCGCGTCACGCACGCCGCCATGGCGTCGGATACGGCGGAAGGGATTTTGACCGAGGCCGGGGGATTGCCCGCGCGAAACAGCTCGACAGCCGCCGCCGTTGCCCGCACCTGCTCAGCAACGGCCTCGGAGACCACAGCCACCTCGCCATCCGTTGGCGTGGCCATGCCGCCTTCGAAAGCCGCCGTCGTTGCAGCGATCTGAACGCGCACGCCGCCTGCGGCGGCCAACGAGGAATCCCAACTCTTCAAAAAAACCGCCGCTGCCGGATCCTCTTCAGGTTTCATCGTTTTGAGCTGCACAACCAACGCCTCCGCGTCCGCAAATTCGAGTCCCCGTGCCTTGAGCTTTACAATCAAGTCCGCCCTCGCCTCTTTGCGCTTCGCGGCCTCATGCAAAGCCCTCATGCTCTCAACCATCGGCTGAATCGTCGGCTCCTCAGCCGCCAGATCCTGCAAACCAAGGAAATACTGATCAGACTCCAAATCAAACTCGCTGGCACTCTTGGCCAACTGGAGCTCAGGCCGCAAAAGCTCGATCACTGCCGCAGCCTTGTTTTTGTAATAGGTCGATCTCGGCGTCCAAACGCCATCCTCCTTTAAGTTTCCCGCATCGTATTTTGCCGCGTCGGCCTTAAGGATCAACAGCGACGGCTCGAGCATTTTGCGCGCGCCAGCGATTCGCCCGGAGATGGACTCAAAATCCTCGATCACTTTCTGGAGTTCCGCCCGCTGTGCCTTCGACATCAGGGTCACTGGAACATCGGGAAAAATGACTAACTTCACCAGGCGCGCCGCCGGGACCTGCACGCTTGGACTTTTTGCCGTGCGAAAATCAAAGTATCCCGCACCAGGACTCGTCTTCACCGAGCGATCCTGAAAGCTTAAAAACTCCATGATCGTCACTTGGTCTTCCGGTGACCACGCCTGCGGCTTCACCAGTGCAAATCCGGACTTCCCTGACTCGGCCAACGCAAGAGGCAATGCAACAAACACAACACCATACGCCAAAAGACGAACCGGCCAGCTGAACCAACGGAGGGATGACATTAACGTGACACTAACTCCGCAAGGATTGCCATGGCAAATCAAGAAATCGCGCTACTTCGCAATTTGAACGCCCATCGCGGTCAAAACTCCGAACAACACACACCAGGGAATCACCCCCACCGAAAAAAACGCCGCCACTTTCCAACCCGGTTCACCGATGACCAAAGCCAGCACGGCACCCGCCTGCGGCCCCACTGTCACAGGAGCCAGCAACGCCAGACCCGGGAGCCCCGCCCGATCCCACAACCGCCACACCCATTTCGTGTTGTCCCGCTCGGTCGGAATCCGAAGCTTCGCCACCAGCCACTTCCGCGCCGGCTCGCCCGCCACGACCATTACCGCACCACCCGCCGAATACCCCAGCCACGCCGCCACCGCCGCCATCGCCACCGGCAGCCCCAGTGCCACTCCGGACGGAATCGCCACAACAAAATACGCGAACCCAAACCCAAACGCCGCTCCCAGCCCATTCATCAATAACCCCATGCCATCCACCATCGCATACATCCCCCGCACCGCAGGAGAAAAATTCCCATAATTATCCATTTGACCCTCCCAACCGTAACCGCTAAACCATATTCTCAGTCGCGGGTATAGCTTAGTGGTAAAGTTCCTGCCTTCCAAGCAGGCCATGAGGGTTCGATTCCCTCTACCCGCTGTTTTTTTAGCAATCAACGAGTTGCTCTGCGTGCTGAATCGCAATCAGCTCAAAAACGCGCAGACGTATTGGCAGATGCCGTCCTTGACCGAGATCGTGAAGCCTGACTTGGCGGGCACTTCGAAGAAGCTGCCGCTGGCGTAGGTTTTCGTTTCCGAGGTGCCATCCAAGAGCACATCGCACGCACCGTCGGTGATATCCATTCGCTCGGCGGCGTCCGTGCCGAAGTGGTATTCGCCGAGGTAGATGAGGCCGAGGGTTTTTCGTGAGCCGTCGGCAGCGATGATCGTGTGCGAGATGACCCTGCCTTCAAAATAAACATTCGCGCGGGCAACTGCTGTGACGTTGGGGAATTCCATCTCCGCGTGATGCCTCACGCTCACGCGCTTGGCAAGAAGAAGCGCGCGCTCCTAGAAAAATCGCTGCGGAATCGAGACGGGCTGGATGTTCGTGAGACGCTCCACGAATTTTTCCCACGCCGTCTGGCCCGCGAGGATCTCGATCTGCACGCGGAGATAAAAAATCGGCACCTCGGGCTCGAGGAT
>JBBRHN010000016.1:0-13707 GCA_038222685.1 Chthoniobacterales bacterium
CACGTCGAGGAGAGTGACCTGCGAGCCAAAAGCATTCATGACCGAGCACATTTGCACCCCGGTGTATCCACTGCCGATGATCGCAATGGATTTTGGCATCTGCTTGAGAGAGAAGAGTTCTTCCGGCACGATGCCAAACTCCGCCCCGTCAAAGGTCGGTCGTCTGGCGCGCCCGCCGACGCAGAGGATGATTTTTTCGGCGTGGAGCTCTCGCTTGGAATCAGCAAGGTGCAGGACGTTCGGTCCCACGAATTTCGCCGAGCCCTCAAAGAAAAGCTCCCCGCCGGAAGCGCGGATTCTCTCCGCCGTCTGTTTGTTCGCGTGGACTTCTTCCACGACCTCGTGAACTCGATCTACCATTCTTGACCAAATGAGTTTGGGATCAGGCACCTCGATTCCGTAAAGCCCCGCGGAGCGAATGTCTCGGAGCAGCCGGGCCGCAACAGCGAGCACACGGGTCGGGACGCAGCCTGTATTTGTGCAGGTCCCGCCCATGCGAACCCGGTCAATCAGGCCGACTCGTGCTCCCAGTTCCGCTGCACGCAAGGCAGCGCGCGCTCCCGCAGGCCCTGCTCCCACGACCAGCACATCGAAATTATTCTCTCCGGGAATCGTTATCATTTTTTGAATGAAATCCGCTAAATTCCACATCTTGTATACGCCTGAGAAAGTTTATTCGATCCGACGAACAGCCGACATGGGCGACGCGTTCAATCCTCGCGATGTTCCTTGGGGACTCGCTTCCACGAGTCTTGCAATTCTGTCGGCGGCGGGTATGTTCTCCACCCCGAATAAAAATGATCAACAGCATTATAGACCCGTCCCGGATTGCATCCGTGGAGTTCAGCAACGATGAGATCGCACGTTATTCCCGACATTTGATCATGCCGGAGGTGACGTTGGAAGGTCAAAAGCGGTTGAAGGCGGCAAAGGTGCTCTGCATCGGCACGGGTGGGCTCGGATCGCCGATTGCGCTCTATCTGGCGGCGGCGGGAGTCGGCACGCTGGGTCTGGTTGATTTTGACATCGTCGATTACTCCAATCTCCAGCGTCAAATTTTGCATGGCACGAAGGACGTGGGGCGCAAGAAGCTCAATAGTGCGCGCGACCGGATTAAGGAGGCCAATCCGAACGTCCAGGTTAATCTGCACGATGCGATGTTCTCGTCAGAAAATGCGGCGGAGATTGTCGAGCCGTATGACATTGTCATCGACGGGACGGATAATTTTCCGACGCGGTATCTGTCGAATGACATCTGCGTGTTCCTAAAAAAGCCGAATATTTACGGCTCGATCTTTCGATTTGATGGGCAATGCACTGCTTTTGCGCCGCATCTGGGCGGCCCTTGCTACCGTTGCCTTTATCCCGAACCGCCGCCGCCAGGAATGGTGCCGAGCTGCGCGGAGGGCGGCGTGCTGGGCGTATTACCCGGCATCATCGGTGTGATGCAGGCGATTGAGGCGATTAAGTTGATCGTTGGAATCGGCGACCCGCTCATTGGACGCTTGGTTCACTTCGACGCGCTGAAAATGAAGTTCCGCGAGTTCAAGGTTCGCAAAGATCCGTCGTGCCCTGTCTGCAGCGAGAAACCGACGATCACCGAGTTGATCGACTACGAGCAATTTTGCGGAATCCCGCAGGCAAAGGCCGAGGAAGAAGCCGAGCCACCAGTACCCGAGATTTCCGTCGAGGAACTTAAGGCCCGAATCGATCGCTCCGAGAAGTTCGTTCTTCTCGATGTGCGCGAGACTTACGAGTGGGACATCGCACGCATACCGGGTGCGATTTTGATTCCGCTCGGCGACCTCGCTTCACGCATGAGCGAACTCGATACGGCAGATGAGATTGTCATCCACTGCAAAGTCGGCCTTCGGAGCGCCACGGCGGTTCGCGTGCTCCAGAAGTCGGGATTTTCGAAGCTCCTCAATGTCGAAGGCGGCATCCATGCCTGGTCGGAGCGCGTGGATCCCTCGGTTCCGAAATACTAGAACAATCTCCATGGGCAAGATCGAGAAATGGCGTGACTGCCCGGCAGTCGGACGCAAGATAAAGCCACTGGAGTGCGGTCAAAATCGCGGCGTTAACTACGCGTGCCCGTCGGATTGTCCGTATTGCCCGTGGATACCTGAAAACTATGACCATTTTTCTGAGACTGAGGGGCTTTTGGATGAGAAGACGTTCGAGCATTACGCTGAGCTCGTTGGGCAATTTGAAGGCACGGCGAAACTCGACATCGGGCTCCTGAAAGAGGGAGTGGATGGGGCGATGGAGTTCCATTCAAATTGCTATAGAGAGTTCCACCTCCGGGAGTATGAGGCGGGGAAAACGATGTTCGACTTGTGGCGGGAGGCGGGTTGGCCGGGGCTCGGGCGAAGCGACTTGTTGTTTCTCATGCCCTACAAGGCGCGGACGTTTTGCACGCTGATCGAGGTGCGCCGCATCGTGGACGACCTGCGCGTGGAATGTGTGGATTTGCTCGACGAAGAGGCTGGGGTTTTTACGATTTGCGACCGATCCCTGGCGGGCTCGGCACTCCAGTTTCAGGTCTTCGTGGGATTTATCGCGCGGTATCCGTTTTTCTGGAGGACGCACGGGATGGCATTTCCATTGCCGCTCGCTGCGGAATCTGGCCGTGATTTCTTGTTCCGCCATGTGAGAAAAATGGGCGGACCGGAGCTCGGGGACAATAAGCTACGGCAGTGGTTGGCAGAGAATTTTGTGACTTTGAATAGGAGTGTGACCGATGAGACCTTCACAAAGACGAGGTCAACATTTCGCAACACAGATCTGAAGGAGTGTGTAGCCGTCTATCGCCTAAAAGGCAGTCCCAGGGATTTGGCACTGGCGGGGCGCGAGGAATTTGAACCGACCGAGCCGGAGGAGAATGTGATCGCTCAGCATGGCGACTACGACGCTTACGTTTGGCTGCGCGCGGGGAAGTCGAAAGCGTGGGAGATCCAGTTACCGGATCTTTTGCGCAACCAAGCCGCCGGACCGGGAATCCCGATTTGGGGAAATCTGAGGGTCTTCCCGAACCGCATCGAAATCCGAGGGATGAGCGAGAAACACTTTCGCCCCATGCGTGAGATGGCGGAAACGTTTTTTGGGAAGTTCATCGTTTTTGAAAAGGAATCCGTCGTGGATCTGGCGAAGCAGACGTGGCCGGAAGATGGTTCATTGCCTCGTGAAGAACGGGGACAAGTCACATTCGCAACATCGTTCTTCCCCGAGGGGGTTTCTGATCCGGGCGAGATGATGCAGCAGGTGTTCCGCTCCCGGTATGAGACATTTCTCGACGAAAAAGTGCCTGCGTTGAACGGCCTGACGCCACGCGAAGCTTCGCGGCGGCCCGAGATGCGCGAAATGCTCGTGGATCTCATGAAGAGCCATGTGCAAAGCATGGACGGGCATAGCAAAAAAGACGGACGCACTTATGACATTGGATGGTTGCTCGACGAACTGGGGCTGCCCGAGTTGAAGTCCGCTCCTCGGATCCGGACCGTGGCTTTGGGAAGTTGGTGGTCGGAGGTTGATGAGGAGACGGCGCATGCGCGGATGCACGCCCACATCAACGCCGGAGTTACGGGACGCCTCGAAGACTTGCCAAACGTGCTCACGTTTTTTGAAGATGTTGATGAAGGAATTCTCTCCAACCCGGAGTTGGTTAGCTTACTATACGCGGTCGATGCCGCTGTTTCGATTTGCGTGCCGGAGGACGCCGAAATTGAAGACTTGGATACCGACGCACTATCCAATGAATCGCGCAACGTTCTTAGATTATTGTCGGGAAAGGAACCCATCGCCGCGCACAAAGCTCTCCTTGCGGGATCCGTGCAGCCCGCGATTCTTGATGTTGCTGCGGAGGTATTGGCGGCGGGCATGAAGGCCAATCTCGCTCGAAACCCTCCCGAAGAGGATCGGATTCGAGCGACGAATCTCCTCCCGATGCTGGCCCATGTGGAGGCTGTGATGCGGTGCCTGCGAAAAGCTTCGCTCGCGTAGATGGCGATCTCTCTTTCACCGAAGGGCGTATTGCACTTCACTCCTGATGTGGGCGGTGCCTGGGAGGCGACGGTGCAGGAGAGCCTGGAGAAAGCCTCGCAGCGGGGATCGGCGGCGTTGCTTCTGGCTTTGGCGACCCGGCATGTGGAGGTCGCGATGCCGCCGGGTGAAAGCTTCTGGCGGGATTTTGCGAGGCGTTACTTCACGGCTCTTTGCCACACGGACAATCCGGCGGCGCTCCCTGAGATTGCCCCGCCGGATTTCCCGGACTTGGAGACGCTGATACTCACGGCACCGCCGATGATCGGCGCAGAGTATCTCGCAGCGGACGGATTAGTTCGCTTGTGGCGGGAACTCAACGACTTCGCTTTTACCGGAATTCGCGCTTGCGAGGACGGTGCGCAGGCGTGGTTGCGACAACAAAATCCGCTCTGGAATCTCGTGGGACGCGTGACGTTTCACCTTGCCGAGAACAAGGCCGGCAGCGCCGTGCCGTTTGCTTTTCTGGCAACCTACACACATCGGATCTCGGATCAGGCCACGCCCCAGTACCTGCCGCTCGGACGCGCATTGCAGGAATTCTCGGGCGCAAAAAACAAGCAAGCTCTATTGTCTCTGCTTGCCCCTGTGCAACGCGCGGCGGAGCGCAGTGCCTTCGTTCGCGAGCTGACGGCGTCGAATCGGGTTTATCAACCGCAGGTGTTTTCTGTGGCTGAAGCTCACACTTTTCTCAAGGAAATCCCGATCTTCGAGGAGTCTGGTTTGCTCGTGCGTGTGCCGAAATGGGGGCGGCCCGCCCGTCCGCAGGTGCGCGTCACCGTCGGTGCCGGAAAGCCAGCTGGTGTCGGCCTCGATGCGATGCTGGATTTTCGCGCGGAGCTCTGTCTCGATGGCGAACCCATCCCCCTCGCCGAGTGGAAACGTCTCTCCACCAGCAGCGAGTCGCTCGTTCAAATTCGCGGGCGCTGGGTCGAGATCGAACGCGAGAGAATCGACGAGGTTCTCGCACATTGGAAACAACTCGAACGTGCGCGGCGCGAGGGCGGACTGACTTTCTCTGAGGGCCTTCGTTTACTGGCGGGGAGTTCGACGGATGCGGGTGCTGCGGCAGACGAGACGGTGCGTGAGTGGACGGGAATTCAAGCCGGCCCGTGGCTCGAATCCACGCTCTCGCAACTCCGGGATCCCGGCTCCGCAAATCGTGTGGCCGGCCTTCGCGCCGAGTTGCGACCGTATCAGGCGAAGGGTGTCGAGTGGCTGCACTTTGTCACCAGTCTGGGCTTGGGCGCGTGCCTCGCCGACGACATGGGTCTCGGGAAAACCATTCAAGTTCTCGGTGCGTTGCTGCAAAGGAGAGGGGCATCGCCGGAGTCCGCGCCCACTCTTCTCGTGGTGCCGGCGTCCCTCATTGGCAACTGGCTTGCGGAAGCGGCGCGATTTGCGCCGTCGCTGCGTTTCATTGCCGTCCACCCGTCCTCCGGCTCATCAGAGAAATTCACAACTCCTGCCGGGAAGCCTCGCGACCTTTCAAAATCGGGCGACGTTTTTCTCACAACTTACGGCATGCTTGCCAAGTTGGACTGGATGCGCGAAGTGCCTTGGGATTTCGTGATCCTCGACGAAGCGCAGGCGATCAAAAATCCGGGGACGCGTCAGGCCAAAGCCGTCAAATCCCTCCAGCCCGGGCGTCGCATTGCGCTCACCGGCACGCCGGTGGAAAACAGCTTGGGCGATCTCTGGTCGCTCTTTGATTTTCTCAATCCAGGACTGCTCGGCACGGCGGCGCAATTTTCGCGCATTGTGAAATCCCTTGCGGGCGGCGACGAAGGCTACTCTCCGCTCCGTCGGTTGGTTCGGCCCTATATTTTGAGGCGCCTCAAGTCGGACAAATCCGTTATCGCCGACCTTCCCGACAAAACGGAGCTCCGCACATTTTGCACGCTGACCAAGCACCAGGCCGCACTCTACGAACAGTCCGTCCGCGAACTCACCGAAAAACTCGAAACCGTCTCGTCCATTCAACGCCGGGGCGTCGTGCTGGCCTTTCTCATCCGCTTCAAACAAATCTGCAATCACCCGGCCCATTGGACTGGTGCGGGCGACTTTGATCCCGCACTCAGTGGCAAATTTCGACGCCTCGCGGAACTGTGCGAAGAGATTGCACCACGCCAGGAAAAAGTTCTCGTTTTCACGCAATTTCGAGAAATGACCGCGCCGCTCGAGCATTACCTCGCGAAGCTCTTCGGGCGTCCCGGGCTCGTCCTCCACGGCGGCACGTCCGTCAAGGCCCGCGCCGCTCTTGTCGAGAGATTCCAACGCGAAGATGGCCCCCCGTTTTTCGTGCTCAGCCTCAAAGCGGGTGGAACGGGGCTCAACCTCACCGAGGCATCGCACGTTATCCATTTTGATCGATGGTGGAATCCCGCCGTCGAGAATCAAGCCACGGATCGCGCGTTTCGCATCGGCCAAAAGCGAAACGTCCTCGTGCATAAATTCGTATGCCGCGGAACCGTCGAAGAAAAAATCGACCAGATGATTTTTGACAAGCAATCGTTGGCGACAGAGGTGTTGTCCGATGGCGGGGAAATTCCGTTAACAGAACTCGACGACAAAGAACTGCTCGATTTTGTTGCGCTCGACGCCCGCGCTGCGATAGAAGAACCGGCATGAGCTTTTACGGTTGGCGACCCTATGTTCCTGTTGGAGCGCGACGCGCACAGGGGATGAAAAAGGCGGCGGCATTGGTAAAGTCGGGACGCGCTCTCGATCCTGTCGTCATTGAGGGACGCACCATCGCCAGCACGTTTTGGGGGAAGGCATGGTGCAATCACATGGAGTCCTTCAGCGATTTCTCGAATCGTCTCCCGCGCGGTCGCTCGTATGCCCGCAACGGCTCCGTGCTTGATCTCCAGATTCGGCCTGGCAAGGTCAGCGCGCTCGTCATGGGTAGTTCGCTGTACAAAATCGAGTTCTCGGTCAATCCTTTGCCGCCGAAGAAATGGAAGGCGATCAAAAGGAAGTGCGCAGGCCAGATTGATTCGCTCGTCGAGTTGCTTCGCGGAAAGTTTTCCGACGGAGTGATGCGCATCATCACCGACCCCGCAGATGGCATTTTCCCGAAACCCGCCGAGGTCAATAAATCCTGTTCCTGCCCCGACTGGGCCGACCTGTGCAAACATCTCGCCGCTGTGCTCTACGGCATCGGAGCGCGGCTCGACAGTCGCCCCGAGCTGCTTTTTCTCCTACGCGACGTTGATCACACGGAACTCCTCGAATCCGTTGGCACCGTCAAGGCGAAGACCACAAAGGGCAACATGGACGAGGCTGATCTTGCGGACGTCTTCGGCATCGAAATCGAGGCTGCACCCGCTCCGAAGAAGAAGCCCGCTGCCAAAGGCACGAAGAAGACAACAGCGAAGAAAGCAAAACCGAAAATGCGAAAATCTCCGTCAAAAACCCGCCGGTGACCTTTCTTTTCGGCGCGCGTGCAACTCAGTGTTGCGCTCCCTGCCAGCCGTCGCCGCAGGGGCCGCCACCGTTTGCCACAGCGACCTCGGAGATCGTGGTGCCGCTCATGTCTTTGATTGGGTGGTAGAATTTCGCGATCGATTCGGTCACGCCGTCGCAGTAGTGCCCGATAAACGTGCGCCGCGAGCGGGTCTTGCTGCGGTTAGCGCTCGATCCGTGAATAAGGGCACCGCCGAAAAACACCGTCTGACCACGCTTGGCGGTCACCGGAACGGCTTTCTGCGTGCTCTCCGCGAGTGAGAGCACGCCTTCTTTGAAGCTGTTCCCGGGGCTTGCGCCGTCCGGACATTTGAGTCCCCGCTGATGAGATCCGGGCACCATGTAAAGGCAGCCGTTTTCTGTGTCGGCGTCGTCGATGGCCGTCCATGCCGCGAGGCAATGGTGCGGCTTGGTCAACAGATAGAAGTCGTCTTGGTGCATCCCTTGACCGCAAGCACCGGGGGGTTTGAAATAATACATCGTTTGGGCAAGCAGCGGCGGAGCGCTAAGAAGCCGCTCAAGCACGCTCGCGACGTTTGCATTAAGCCCCCACGCTAGAGCTTCGGCACAATGACGGTGTGGGAACATCGCGCGTACCTGACGCTTCGTCGCATCCACATCCTCGACTCGCTGACCACCATCGAATGTTGTGTAACCGTGCGTTTTGTAGTCCTCAAAAAACGCTTCAATTTCTTTGATCTCCTGCGGCGAAAAAAGAGCGTCCACAACGCAGTATCCTTTTTCGTGAAAGTGCCGTGTCTGCTCTTCGGTGATAGGGAGGGGAAGTGTCGTCATAGAACAAACCTACAGCAGGGCGGCCACAAAAAGGAATGGAAGGAACTGCCAAATCAATATAATATCCTGCTATGACTCCCGGTTTACGCACGATTACACCATGGCGCGGAGACCCGGGAGTCTATGGCGAAGAGTTCCGCCAAGGTGCCACCTATAACAACTGGCGCCCGTCGGGGAGCGGGGACTTTCTTTTGATCTTCACCGTGGCCGGCGGCGGGCGAATCACATGGCTAGACGGCGAGTTGGATACCCGGCCGGGCGACGCGATTCTTTACGAACCCCACGCATATCAAGACTATCGAACGATGCCCGGCGCCGCACGCTGGCACCTGTTATGGGCGCATTTCGCGATCGATGCGCGGTGGCTTCCGTGGGTGGACTGGCCGCGCGTAACGCCGGGTTTGCGGCGAGCGCACCTGCCTGCGGGCCGCCAGAGAGCGGACTTCGCGTCGGCTCTCCGCGAGACCGGCGTGCTCTCGCGGCGTTCGGGCTGCTATTTTTCCGACCTTGCGCTTAACGCACTCGAACGCGTGCTCATTCTCGGGATGCGATTGAGTGCTTCGGAACAAAAAAATGCAGACCCCCGCATCCAGAAATCGCTTGAGTTCATCGCACAAAACTCACACCTGGCACTAACCGTCGAAACGCTCGCCGAGCAATGCGGGCTCTCGCCGAGCCGGTTTGCGCACCTTTTCCGCAGCGAAGTCGGCACCTCGCCAGTGCTGTTTATCGAATCGGAGCGTCTCTGCCGCGCGACAAATCTCCTCCGTTTCACCAAGCTCACGGTGGCCGAGATTGCGGAAAAGAGCGGCTATCAGAACTCGTTTTACTTCAGTAATCGGTTCAAGAAAAAATACAAACGCTCGCCGCTTGCGTTCCGCCGTGCGGAGACTGCACCGTCGTAGCCGCCTCCTGAAAAGGAGGCAGCCTTTGCGACGAACTACCTGCGCCAACCGAAGCGGGGCTGTTGCTGGACGAGCACAGGCCGCTGGTTGCAGATTGGGCGTTGGACAAACACTGGCTGAACGACCCTGCGATTGGTAAAGCGTGGTTGAGCGTAGTAAGCCGGCGCCTGATTGTAGGTGACGACCCGCACGGATCGACCGTAATAAGGTTGCTGGTAGTAGACCCTCTGGGGTGGACTGTAGATCGGACGCGGGGCGCACGCTCCACCTGATCCGAATGACACAAAGAACTGAGGCCCAGCCTGCGCGGCTGTCGCGGCTGCCAAAAAGGCGGCGATGAGTGTGAGTTTGAGTTTCATATTGTCTCGTCTATATTAACGAACGTGTTCCGTATTTATTCAATCGTGCTTGTGACCTGCGTCGCCGCCCTCCTGCTCGGGGGCTGCGCTTCGGTTTCCTCCACATCGGACTTCTACCTTCCCTACACGACCGAGGTCTTTCCGCCGAAGGCGAAGGACGCGCCGATTCCGATTCTGGGGCGTGCGCCGAAGGAGCGCTACAAAGCCATCGGACGCCTTGCGTTTCAGTCCGATCTCGGGTGGAGGTTTATGCGGGAGAGCTTGCTCTACAATGCCCGCATGAACGGGGCGGACGCGGTGATTTTGAAAACGACCGATTCGCGAGAGCAGGAGCGTTTTGTGAGGGTGCCGCCACGCACGGATTGGGTGGCAGTACCGGGACCCGTCTTTGTTGAAAAGAGGAAAAACAAAACGTATTATCAAACGACATCAAATTACATCCCGGTATTTCGTCCCGGCTACGTGGAGCGTTTCGTGGATGTGATTGTGGGCATCGACTCGGAAATGATTGTATTTAGAAAATGAGACCTGTAATCGAACCTCCGGCGGGCGGAAAAAAAGTCCTGCTTCACTCCTGCTGCGCGCCATGCTCGGGCGAAGTGATGGAGGCGATGCAGGCGTCGGGCGTCGAGTATACGATTTTTTTCTACAACCCAAACATCCACCCTCGCGAGGAATACGAATTGCGCAAAGCGGAGAACGTGCGTTTCGCCGAGCAGCATGGCGTGCCGTTCGTGGATGCGGATTACGACACGGACAATTGGTTCGCGCGCACGAAGGGGCAGGAATGGGAGCCGGAAAAGGGCGCACGATGCACGACGTGTTTCGACATGCGATTCGACCGCACGGCGCTCTACGCCCACGAGCACGGCTTTCCTGTCATCACGAGCTGCCTCGGCATCTCGCGGTGGAAAGACATGGATCAAATCAACGCCTGCGGTGTGCGCGCGGCGTCCCATTACCCGGAAATGAGCTACTGGACGTTCAACTGGCGCAAAGGAGGCGGTGCGTCGCGAATGCTGGAAATCTCTAAGCGCGAACATTTTTACCAGCAGGAATATTGCGGCTGCATTTACTCGCTGCGCGACACGAATAAGTGGCGGATAGCCAATGGCCGCGAGAAAATTCGCATCGGCGAAAAATTCTACGGCATCCCGGCAGAACCTGTCACCGGCCTTGAACAATCATCAGGCTCCTGACGAGTTGCTGCACGGCGTTGGCTTCCGAGATTTCGACTAGAGTGTTGAGAGGATCGCGCGAATCGAAGGAGACGAACCAGAGGCGCGGCGTCGGCGCGGCGATCTGCGAGATCAAAACATACTCGCCTGGCTCGGGAACCGGGAACTCAAAGCGTCCACTCGCGTCCGTGGTCGTCGAGGCAAGAGGTGCGGAGAGCCCGAAAAGCAAAAACTGCGCGGCGTCGCGTTGCTGGTCGGCAGGTAGCCCGGCAGCCTCGGTGAACCGGGTGTCGAGATGGGCTTCAATGACATCGCGGCGAAACATGCGGACTTCGGTGCCCGGGATGGCGATGCGCTTACCGGCCTCGTTTCGCATGACAAGGCTACCGCGCACCGTGCCTGGCTCGGCGAGCTCGCGGGAGACGAAGAGGAGGCGTTGGTTTTCTTTCTCCTTTTTCCCAACCTCGTCCCGCAGCCGCACGATCTCGGCATCCCGTGCGGTGATTTCGGTCTGCTGGGACAGGATCCAAAAAATGGATCCCACGAGCGCCGCAGCCGCGAGGAGGAAGGCCATCCAGCCGCCGATCAAGGTGTTTTTGGCGTTGTTCCTTTTGCGACTCTGGCGCCGGTTTGAAGAGGGAGCGCGGGACGGGGCCTTTTCGACCGAGCCTTCCTCGCTCGGGGCGGAGGCCCGCGAGAATTTTTCAACCCCGGTCTTCTCGATAAATTCCAGAACCGGCGTCCAAGCGGGGAGCAACTCGCTATAGCAGAGGTCGGTGGGAAGAATGCCTCCGGTGTCGAGCAGCGAGACGAGCTGCATCGGCGGGTATTGGCCAATCACCTTGCCATCGCGGGCGACATGGACGGTGCGGTTTTTCATGGAAGAAGGGGACATTCTACAAAATCGGGGTTCTGTTCGACCCATCTCATCGCTTCTTCTCTCGTCGTCAAGCTCCCTTCCAATTGGAGACTCTGCACGGCGTCGAGGATTTTTTTGAATCCGCGCCCGGGCGTTCGTCCCATCTGGATCAAATCGTGGCCGGTGAGCAACGGCCGCGGGATCAACGGCTCGCGCGAGAACTCAAGCTGCTTTTCACGGAGAAAATCGTAGTTGTCGAGCAGTCCATGCGAACCGCTACAATCAACGCGGTGTAACTCCATTTCGTCCTCAATCGTCGGGCGCGCGAGGAAACGCTTCAACGTGGCCACGCGCATATTTTTCACATCTTTGAAGGACATGTGGTTCAACACGCCCGCGAGCGTTGCTTCGGTTTCGGCATTTGAGAACCGCAACCGCTCAAAAATATTCTCCGTGATCGTTCCGCTCACACCCTCGTGTCCGTTAAACCGAATGCGCCCGGTCTCATCTCGACGAAAGGTTCCGGGCTTGCCTGTATCGTGCAGGAGAATGGAAAACACCAACGGCACGGAGACCTCATCGGGCAGCAGTGACAGCATCAGTCTCGTGTGCACAAATACGTCGCCCTCGGGGTGAAAATCCGGCGGTTGCTCACATCCGCGCATGACACCGACTTCAGGCAAAATCACATCCAACAACCCGCTCTTGTCCAGCAGATCGAATCCGGCTACGCGCGAGGGATGCAGAAAAATCTTCACCAACTCTTCGCGAATCCGCTCGGCGCTGACTTGCGTGATTTCCGCTGATTTCAACTGCAGGGCTGCCCACGTTTTTTCTTCAATCTCAAAGTCCAGCGAAGCGGCAAAACGAACCCCGCGTAGCAGGCGCAGTTTATCCTCAGAAAACCGCGCTTCGGCGTCCCCAATCGCCCGCACCACACCCGCCCGCAAGTCTGCTTCGCCACCGACAAAATCCAGCACGCGCTTTTCGATGGGATCAAAAAACAATCCGTTTATCGTGAAGTCTCGCCGCAGCGCGTCGCCCTCCGCGGTAGTGAATACAACGAATTCCGGTCGTCGCCCGTCGATATACGCGCCGTCCGAGCGAAAGGTCGCGACCTGAAACTCCATTCCTTCTTCGAGGACAACGATGACGCCGAACTGCGCACCGACAGCGAAGGTGCGGGGAAAAAGTTTTTCGACGTCCTCCGGGCGTGCGCTCGTGGCGACATCGAAATCATGCGCCTGTTTGCCGAGCAGCATGTCGCGCACACACCCTCCGGCAAAGAACGCCTCGTGGCCCGCGCGCCGCAAACGCTCGACGATGCGCGTGGCGGTGGACTCCATGCTACTTCACGGCGGCCCACACGCGGTGGACGTCGTCGTGATCCTCGAGTGCCTGGAGGAACTCGCCGACCTCGACGCGATGCTCGTCGGCAATCTCAGGAAACTGCTTGGGCACATGCCCGAGCTCGCTGGTGACGACGGTCCAGCCGTTGGCGGCAAACCACTTCGATGCGGCGGCCGTGGCGGTTCGTTCCGTCAAAAAGCGCGCCCCGTTCGTTCCCGTCGGGATGTCGTCGTTTTCTTCGTGAGTGAGCGGCACAAAATCATTCGCCCCGGCTTCAATGGCCGCCGCTTCGAGATCTGCGGCTAAGTCGGCATGGTGCGCCTCAACGATGCCGACGTGATCGAACAAAAATTTGTTACTCCCCGCCGTGCCGAGCTGGCCCTTTTTGAAAAGAAGCCGAATCTCGGCAGCCGTGCGGTTGTTGTTGTCGGTGACCGTTTCAACAATCACGGGCACTTTGTGCGGCGCATAGCCCTCGAACAAAATATGCTCGAGCACGAGTTTTTCGTCACCGATGCCAGCGCCTTTTTTGATCGCGCGCTCGATCACATCGCGAGTGACTGACGCCCGACGCGCCTTTTCCACAACGGCAAAAAGGCGGGGATTCCCGTCCACGTCAGGCCCGCCTTGCTTGGCGGCAACCATCATTTCTTTCACCAGCTTGCCGACAACCTGGCCCTTTTTGAGGTTCGCGACCTCGCGCTTTGCGTGCAACCACTGTCTTCCCATAAGGATTCCAATCTAGGCCGTCC
>JBBRHN010000017.1:0-13624 GCA_038222685.1 Chthoniobacterales bacterium
CGCGATGAGCATACGCTGGAATCGTTACAGCCGAAAATTGGATTCCTGCGGGCGTTGCTTGGCGATGTCGCCCGGCACCGACACGTGCGCGATGTGCGCCATTGCGGGCTCATCTCCGGAATTGAGGTCGGTAACTCGGACGGGGCGCCGTTTGTTTGGAGCGAGAGAACAGGCGGAAGAATCTGCGAAGCTGCGCGCCATCACGGCCTGCTTACGCGCCCGGTGCTCGACGCGATTGTCTTCATGCCTCCGCTCTGCATCACCGAACCGCAGATCGAGTCAGGCGTTGCGGCGATCGTTCGTGCGATTGACGACGTGTTAGGCTGAACGCGATTCTGCGGATCGCAAAGCAGCGGCGACGGCCCGATTAAGACTCCCCAAGTTACAGCTTTTGAACAACGATTCGTGGTCGCCCGAAATGCTGCGAATCTCCAGATTCCTGACGAGTGGCCTCCATCCATAGTCAGAGGGAATTCCATCCTCTGGCTCACCGACTCTCAAGAGATCCATTTCGATGCCCAGCGGTTGCACGCGATAAAGTTTGAGCAATTCGACATGGGCACCATACAGGGCGGAGTCGAAGACCTCGTCGATGGCCGCCCGTTGCGTGCCTGCCACTCGTGCGCGAAGGCGTTGCAATGCATACTTAGCCAAACCGGCCAACTGCCCAATAGGCCCGACGTGCGCCTGGCGTCTCCACTCCCGTTTGAGCCGGTCGGCGCGTCCGAAATCCATTAACTTCGGACTGAGCCCGTCGATGTTGACAAATCCCCCGATCGACTCGCCGACTTCACTCAACTGGCGCGCCATTTCATAAGCGACGATCGCTCCAAACGAATAGCCGCCCAAAAAATACGGCCCCTTAGGCTGACGCGAGCGAATGACTGCACAATACGCCGCTGCCATTTCTTCGATTGACGCGAAGTAACCAGTGCCTTCCCGGAAGCCCGGGGACTCGATCGCAAGAATCGGACGGTTTTCCGAAAGGTGCTCTGCCATTGCGCGGTAAAAAATGACGCCGCCGTCGCCGCCATGAATGAGAAAAAGCGGATCCAGCGATCCCGCCGGGTTAAGGGTTGCAAGCGGGATGCGTCGTTCCGACGGACCGGCAGCGGTTGCACTTTCGAGCTCGATCAAACTTGCAAACTTTCTAATCGTCGGAGCCTTTAGGAGAGCGACCAAGGGGAGCGAGACACCAAACTCACGCTCGACTCGCGAGAACATTTTGAGCGCTAGGAGGGAGTGCCCTCCGAGTACAAAAAAGCTGTCGTCCCGACCCGGCTGAACGCCGCCAAGCACCTCGCACCAGACGACCGCTAGTCGCTTCTCAATGTCCGTCTGCGGCGGCGCCGAGCGCGTCCGGGCTGAGACGTCGGGTTCCGGAAGCGAATCGATGTCGATCTTCCCACTCGACGTCAGGGGAAACCGCTCAACGATAACAATCGCATCGGGACGCAAAAAGGTTGGTAGTTTCGCGGCAAGATAGTCCGTCAGCTCGTCACGATCTGTTTTGCCATTTAGTCGCACCCAAGCCACAAGCGTCTTGGCGGCAGCCGAGCGACCGCGAGTGCCAGCTCGGGCTTCCGCCACTTTGGGGTGAGTTAGGAGCGCCACCTCAATTTCTGAAGGTTCCACCCGCACGCCGCGAATTTTGACCTGGCGATCCCAGCGTCCGAGAAACTCGATAGATCCATCATCGCGCCAGCGCGCCCGATCTCCGGTTCGATAGACGCGTCCTAGGCCTGATAAATTCGTAAACACGGATGCTGTGCGCTCGGCGTCGTTGAGATATCCAATAGCGAGGCCGTCACCGCCAGTATAAAGCTCTCCCTCGATGCCGACCGGCACCTGGCGTTTTTCGTGATCGAGAATCAAGACGGTCGAGTTCGGAATCGGTTTTCCGATGGGAACGGAAGGACGCAGGAGATCGTCGGACGTGATCGTATGACACGTAGTGAAAGTCGTATTTTCCGTCGGTCCGTAACCGTTGACAAAGCGGGTCGATGGCATTGCCGTCATCGCGCGCCGCAGATGCGGGATCGACAGCACATCGCCACCGGCCAGAAGATTGCGCACTCCCGTCATCGCCTCGAGATGCTCATCGACCATCGTTTGAAAAAGTCCCGACGTGAGCCAGAGCGTGGTCACGGCGTGAGAACGCAAAGCATAAGCTATGCGATCTAAACCATAAGATCCTTTCGGCAATACAACGAGTTTTGCCCCGTTGAGCAGTGCTCCCCAGATTTCGAATGTCGATGCATCGAACGACAGTGGAGCCGCCTGAAGAAAAACCTCGTTGTGTCGAAACTCCATATAATCCGTTCCACGCACGAGTCGGATGACGGCGCGATGCGGCACCAACACACCCTTAGGCGTCCCGGTCGAACCACTCGTATACAGGACATAAGCCGCGTCCGTTGCTTCGGCGTTGCTAGCGGGCAGCGCATCGCACGGCACGGCCTCCCTCGGAATCGCCAACATGTGGCGCGACGCAAGATTGAATGTGCCATCCGTCACGACCATCGTCACGCCGGCTTCGTTGAGCATGAACTCGATGCGTTCGTCCGGCAAAGACGGATCAATCGGAAGATAAGCTCCGCCAGCCATCAAGATGCCGAGGATCCCAACAATCACATCGAGTGAACCCGAAGCGACGATGCCGACTGGAGTTCCCGGAGACAGCGGCCCGAGCTCTCTCGCGAGGGAGCATGCGCGGTGGCGAAGTTCGCGGTAACTAACCACTTCGTCGCCTTGCACAAGAGCAGGGCGGTCCGCGTGCATTGTCGCAACGGCGTCGAAGACCTGGGCAATGGTTGAGTCACGCGGATACTTCGTCGTCCGCCCGCTCCAGAGATTCAGCAGACCGGGTTCTGAATGGGACAGCAACTCGAGACTGACAATTTCTGCCTCGGGTTTCGCGCAGACGGCTTCGAGCAGGACAAGATACTGATTAAGCCAGCGTCGGATGGTTACGGGTGCAAAGATGTCCGAGTTATATTCGCATTCGACTATGAGCATGGCATCCGACTGAACGACATTAAAGAAGAGTTCGAAATTGACGCTTTGCTTAGGATTGGTTCGCACGTCGGTGCTTAGTCCGTCGAATTTCAACTGATCAAAGCCGGAGCGATCGATGTTAAAAACGGCGGAGACGAGCGGGAGGCGGGCGGGATCGCGCGGAATCTTCAGCTCTTGAACGAGACGTCCGAATGTGAAGTTCTGATGGTCGTAGGAGTCAAGCACGACGCGGCGAACGTCTTTCGCAAAACTTTGGAACGTGGCATTTTCCGGACAGCGAACGCGCAGTGGGAGGAAGTTGAGGCAATGTCCGATGAGTTCATCGCACCCTGCCAAGGTTTGTCCAGCAGACGGCACGCCGACGACCAAGTCGCTCTGGCCGGTGAGGCGATTAAGTAACGTTGCAAACGCCGCAAGCAGCGTGGCAAATAGCGTTCCGCCGAGCGTTGGAGAATGGGTTTGCAGGGATTCAAAAAGCCCCGGCGGCACGGCAATGGAGTCGAAGCCGCCCGCATAGGTTTTTAGAATGGGGCGGACGTGATCGACCTGCAGTTCCAGCACAGGCGCAGCTTCCCGGAATTGGTCCAACCAGAAATCGCGGTCGTTGGCATTCTCGTCTTTCTTGGCATCAAGACCGCGCGCATAGTCCGCGAACGACATCGGCGGCGCGAGCATCGGAATTTTGCCAGCGCGGAAAGCATTGTAGCTTTTCGAAAGCTCGTCGACGATCATACCCGTTGACCATCCGTCGCAAATAATGTGATGCGCCGTGAAGATGAGCGCGTGGTGGTCCGGCCCGAGACGCGCGAGTTGCCAGACCGTCAGCGGGCCGTTAACCAAATCAAAGACCGTTGCCGTGGCGGCCTCGCAAAGATCTTTTAATGCGCGTCTTTCTTCAACGGGGAGCGAGACAGCTTCCGGGATCGGCAGGAAAATCTGCCGTAGTTCCGTCGGGCGAAACGTGCTCCGCAGTGAGGCATGGCGCTGCATGATGTGAAGCACGGATTTTTCCAGTGCCGAAAGATCGAGGACGCCTTGCAGATCGATCGTGAGAGATTCGTTGAACGCGCGATTGGCGGTGTCGCCCATTTGCACCGCCGCGAGAATTTCGCTTTGTGCCTCCGTTATCGGCGCGCTGTCAAAGCGCGGGAATGTCGCCGGGACATCCAACGCAGTCGATCCACTGGGTCTCTGCGGCAGAAAACCTGCCTCCTGCATTTCTCCCACGCTGTCGCGGAAGGCAGAAATGACCCGGTCAAAATCCTCGTCCGTGTGCGCGGAGGTCAGATACATCGGGCGCCCCTCCCAAATGTGAATACCTTTCTCCCGCAGGTAATACCAGAGCAGGCTGGCGTGCGTGAGTTCGGGCGCGTATTCGAGCCCCGCCACAGCACTGAAATGCGGGACGTGCAACGGGACACCGGCCGCGGCGAAATTTTCATTGAGCGTGCGCGCCAGAAGCGCCGTGCGCTCGGTCATGCGCAACTGAAGACCCGGCCCTTGCTCGCGCAGATGGGCGATCACTGCGCGCGCCGCCGCCATGGCCAGCGGGTGGCGGACGAAAGTGCCGGCGAAAAATGTTATCCCGGCTTCCGGACGGGAATCATCCCCGTATTGCCAAGTGCCGCCGTCGAGGCCGTCCATAAATTTTCGTTTTCCGGCCAGCACGCCGATTGGAATTCCGCCGCCCAGCACCTTTCCGTAAGTGGCGAGATCCGCCTGCACGCCGAACATTGCCTGCGCTCCGCCGGGGTGGCAGCGGAACCCGGTCACCACCTCGTCAAAAATCAAAGCGACGCCAGCGCGCTCGGAGATCGCTCGCAGTTCCTTCACAAACGCCTTGGGCTGTAAATCCGGGCGGCGGCTTTGCACGGGTTCGACCAAAATGGCCGCCAGTTCATTGGCGTGACGGCGGAGAATTTCGAGCGTTTCCGGCGTGCCATAGTCGAGCACGAGAATGTTTTCGACCGAAGAATCCGGAATGCCCGGAGCTACAGGCTGAGCGCGATACTCGCCGTTCACCCACGAGCCGCGGACCAGCACCTCGTCGAACATGCCATGGTAGTCGCCGGTGAAACACGCCACCCGAGTGCGTCCCGTCACCATGCGCGCCAGCCGCAGCGCAGCCATCACGGCTTCTGAGCCGGTGTTGCAGAACGTGGCGCGCTCCATGCCGCTGAACTCGCAAATATCGCGCGCGATGGCACCGGCGGACGCGGATTGCGGACCAATTTCAATTCCGTGGTGCAGTTGCTTTTGCACGGCGGCGATGAGCCAGTCCGGGGAGTGCCCGAAAAAATACGTGCCGAAACCCATCGTCACATCGACGTAGTCGTTACCGTCGATATCCCAAATGGTGGAGCCTTTCGAACGCTCTGATACGATGGGGTAAACCATTTCTTTCCAAAGCGGATTGAAGCCGGCAACCGCCCGCGGATCGGCGTAATGGGAGCGGTGGTCGCCGGTATAATTCTTCGACGCAGGCGTGCGACGAACATATCTCGCAATCAGATCGTCCAGTGCCCGGCGCTGATTTGCGGTGAGTTCTCCAGCCTCACGTTGTAGCGGTTTGTAGGGGCCGAAACGAGTCGAAGCAACCAAGGCAGGACCTCCCTCGCCGGCCCAGCGAATGACTGGCAAGCGCGAACCGGAGGCTTTCGCGCTGACGACCACTGGTGCGTCGGCGGGGAGGGTCTTGTCCAAATGCGCGGCGAGACGGGCCAAGTTTGAGATCTCGCCAAGTAACTGGCGAAACGTCACCTTCACCCCAAACCGCGTGAAAACCGCCTGGCTCACCTGCGTGAGAAACAGCGAGTCGAAACCGAGTTCGCTGAAGGCGGCATTCGTGTCCTCCACGTTCCGGCCGGAAAGCTCTTCCAACATGCGACGGAGGGATTCCACGAACTGTGCACCGCGGTCCATCGCAGGCGCGATTTTCTCATTTTGATTGGGGGTCTCCTCATTTTCCAAAACGGCCCGGGGGGCAGGCTCAATCCAAAAACGTTTCCGCTCGAAGGGATATGTTGGCAGCGGAATCCGGCGGCGTTTTTCCGCAGAGAAATACACAGCCCAATCCGGTGAAGCCCCGGAAACCCATAGGTCACCCAGCAAGGACTCCGGGGCCGCAGAGGAATCCAGCGCGGCGATCAAATCCGCCGCCACGCGGTCCGGATTTTCCGGCACGGACACAAAACTTTTTTCCGGCTCGCGAAGAATCCGCGCCGCCTCGGCTGCATTCGCGGCCACCACGGCACGGCGAAATCCGAAGGCGCGGCGGCCCACCGCAAGCGTGTAACTGACATCGGCCAGATCGATGTCCGGATGGCTTTCGAGATGGTCAGCGAGCCGGTCGGCCATCTGGCGAAGCGCGGCGGCGGAACGCGCGGAAAGCAGGAGAAGTTGGGATGGTCGAGGAGACGCTATCGTTTCCGCCTCTGGCGCTTCCTCGACGACGACATGCGCGTTGGTCCCGCCGACCCCGAACGAACTCACTCCCGCGCGGCGAGGCGCGGAGCTGCGAGGCCACGGTCGAGATTGGTTCAACGCGTAAAACGGACTGTTGGAAAAATCGATCCGCGGATTCGGCGAATCAAAATGCAGCAGCGGCGGGATGTGTTCGTGCTGAAGCTGCAGGACGGTTTTGATCAATCCAGTCACTCCCGCAGCGACATCAAGGTGTCCAACATTTGTCTTGGCGGTTCCAATGGCGCAAAATTCCTTACCCTCCGCCCCACCCTCGCGAAACGCCTTGGTGAGTGCCGCAATCTCGATGGGATCGCCCAGCGGCGTCGCCGTTCCGTGTGCCTCGACATAGGAAATGCTCGAAGGTTCAACCCCCGCGGTCGCCTGCGCCATGGCGATCACTGCGGCTTGCGCGTTGAGCCCCGGCGCGGCGAATCCGACTTTCTCCGAACCGTCGTTGTTCAGAGCGTGCCCGCGAATGACTGCCAGCACGGTGTCGCCGTCGGCCTCGGCGTCCGCCAGGCGCTTGAGCAAAACGATACCCGAACCGTTCGAAAACACCGTCCCCGCTGCCTGCGCATCGAAGCTCCGGCAAAAACCGTCCGGCGAAATCATGCCGTCTTCCTCGTAAAGGTATTCGCGCCGCTGCGGTAGCGTGACGGACACCCCGCCAGCAAGCGCCATGTCGCACTGGTAGGTTTGCAGCGCGGTGCAGGCTTGGCAGACGGCGACCAGCGACGTCGAACAGGCGGTTTGAATCGTCATGCTGGGCCCGCGCAGATTCAGCTTATACGCCACCCGCGTCGTCATGTAATCCCGCTCGTTGCCAAGCATCATCGGAAAATCGCCGACCGGGTATCCTCCCGCCAGTTTCGCGGCGGCCTCCGAGGCTTGGTTGAGATTGTAGAGAAGATAGGAATTCAAGCTCAGGCCGGCGTAGACGCCGATGAGGCCGGGATAGGTTCCGGGATGATATCCGGCCGCTTCGATAGCCTCCCACGCGCACTCCAGAAAAATACGATGCTGCGGGTCCATGATCTCGGCTTCCCGCGGTTGGATTCCAAAAAACTCCGCATCGAACAAATCCACGCCGTCAAGAATTCCGCGCGCCCGGATAAACTTCGCACCTCGCGCGCGGGCAGCAGCCGTCGCCATCGAAAATTCTGTTTCCTCTTCAGCGAACCTCGTAATGGAATCGCGTCCCTCCGCGAGATTTTTCCAAAATTCGTCAACGGTCTGAGCGCCGGGGAAACGTCCCGACATGCCGACAATCGCGATAGCGTCCGAAGGCAGGCTCATCGACGGACCACGCAGGGGTTGCGCGCCGCCAAGGCCTGACGCTGTTTTAGAGCCCGCGCGCGGGCATCGTCCTGATTCCCCGACGCCCCCGCCGCGAGGTAGGCGGCCAACGAGCGAATGGAAGGATGCGCGAACAAATCAGTGATCGGCAGATCGCGACCGGACGCCTTGGCAACCTTCGCATGCACGATTGCCAGTTGGATCGAATCACCGCCCGCATCAAAAAAAGAAACCTCACATCCCACATCCTCTAGTTGAAGCACTTCACTCCAAATCGCATGAATCGTCTTTTCCCAAGGCGTGACCGGCGGCGAAATGTCCCTCACGGGTTCGCTGATGGAAAGGCGAGCCAACTGCGCGCGGTCCACTTTTCCGGTGAGCGTGAGCGGAAACTTTTCCGTCGGCACCAATGTGGAGGGCACCATGTAGTCCGGCATGCTCCCGGCCAGCCGGCGCTTAATTTCTTCAAGATCCGCCCCGCCCGCCACATAAGCAGCCAGCCGCTGCGAACCAGAGGCGTCCTCACGCACGACCACGACCGCCTGCCGAACTCCGGCTATCATTTCGATCTGGCTTTCGATCTCACCGAGCTCTATACGGAATCCCCGAATTTTCACCTGATGGTCCGCGCGGGCCACGAACTCCAAAATGCCGTTGCGCTGACGCACAAGATCACCGGTGCGATAAAGTTTGCCGGAGGATTCAGGCGCAAACGGGTTCGGGATGAATTTTTCCGCGGTGAGTTCCGGGCGCCGATGATATCCAAGCGCCACTCCATCGCCCCCAATGAGCAGTTCACCAACCTCGCCTTCGGACACCAAAGCCATGGCCGGATCCACCACATAAATCTGCGTGTGGTCGATGGGACGGCCAATGGGAACGGGCCCCTCACCCGCGTCGAGCGGCATGACCGTGGACCAAATCGTTGTTTCCGTAGGACCGTAAAGGTTCCAAAGCGAGGCGCAGCGCCCGGCTAAATCGTTGACAAGCGCGCGCGGCACGGGTTCCGCGCCGGTGAGAATTTTCAGCCCCGGACGGCCTTCCCAGCCCGTTTCGCGCAGCATCCGCCAGGTGCCCGGCGTCGCCTGCATCACGGTGACTCCCGCGCGTTCGATTTCCGCGGCGAGCAACCGTCCGTCGCGCCGCATTTCTTCACTGGCCAGCACCATGGTGGCACCGGTTGTGAGCGGCAGGAAAATTTCCAGCCCGCTCATGTCGAAGGAAAATGTCGTCACCGCCAGCAGGACGTCGCGGTCCGTAATCCCGGGTTCCCGTGCCATTGAACGGGAAAAATTCACCACCGCGCGCTGCGGAATCCGCACGCCCTTCGGCTGTCCGGTGGACCCCGACGTGTAGATCACGTATGCCAAATCCTCCGGCCCGGTTTCGCAAGCCGAGAATTCCTCAGGCGCTTCCCGCAGGGGCTTGTCGAGATCCAGAAACACCATGGCCGCCAAGCCGACACACTCATGCAGATCGCTTTGGCTGACGACCACCCGCAACGCCGCGTCTTTGATCATGAACGCCAGCCGCTCTGCGGGAAAAGCCGGGTCAAGAGGCACATAAGCCGCTCCGCTCCGCAGGATTCCGAGCAGGCCCGCCAAGGTTTCCACGCGCCGACCGGCACACAAGCCCACCAAGTCTCCGCGCGCCACCCCAAGTTCCATCAACTTGGCCGCTACCGCGTTTGCCATTCTGTCCAATTCGGAAAAAGTAAGAGAATTTTCGCCTTCGGTCACAGCGATTTTGGTGTGTTGCCTCGACGCAACATCGGCAACGAGCGTCTGAAAACATTGCCAGCCTTGGAACTGGCGCTCGCGGCTCAGACCGACGACGAGAAGTTGATCAGCATTGGCCGTCGCAGGCAATCTTTCCGCATGTGAATTGCAATTAGGAATCGGGCTGACAGGCATTGGCGATTTCTCGGAGATACGAGTCTTTGTATCGGTCAACCTGATGCATGACCAGCACAACCGGTTGAAAACAGTCTATTTTTTCGTCACTCAATCCCGACTAAAGTGCCGCGTGCGACAAGCGGAAAAAGCCGTTTGGCTTCGGCGGCCGGAAGGCGGATGCATCCGGATGACGCCGGGTAGCCCGGGAGTGCACCTGCGTGCAAACCAAAATCGCTGCAGGAGAGGCGGAGGAAATACGGCATCTTCGCGCGGTAAATGGTTGAGACCCATGACTCGTATTTGTCGGTGACGACAAACCAGCCGCGAGGGGTTGGGTGCGATGAACGTCCGGACGAAATCGGCATCTCGGCAACGACTTCGCCTTCGCGAAAAAGCCGGGCGCGCTGGGAGTCGAGATTGACAGAGAGAAAAAGCCCCCTGGCCGGATCGTAAGGCCCGATGCCCATGAGGAGACGCATAATCTCGATGCGCGCGTATTTCCCGGCCAGCCAGAGCGCGAAGGTTTTGTGCCGTTTGGTGACTTTGTTGGGACTGGCACCGGCAGCGAGAAGCTTGCGGACGAAAATCTCGTTGCCAAGCGCCGATGCCAGCATGAGGGCAGTAAAGCCTTGCTCGCTGCTGAGAAAGTAACGCAAGCGTTCGTCGGGAAAAGTGCGGACGAACTCGTCGGGAGGGGGATCAATTAATTCCGCATCGGGCGGCATCCCCTCGGCGAGCATTCGCGAAAACGTGGCGTCGTCGTCGTCCGCGATAGATTTGAAAAACGCGAGACGGAGCGCGGGCTCAGGACCGACGGCGACTTCTGGAACGAGGCTTTGCGCCAAGAGAGGGCCGCAGCCGGCGAACAGAATTCCGAGGGCGAGAATTGTTTTGATCATGGATCCACCCACTCCAATGAAGAACGAAAACCAGACGCTGCCAAGATGCGGTTAGTGTCGCTTTTGAGTCATCATAAACTCGTTGCCGTCGGGATCGATGCACATGGCGAGGTGGAGAGGATCTTCGGGCGTATCGACGGGCTCGCGGGTGAGTTCGCCACCGAATTGCTTCAGTTGAACGATGCCTTCGCGTAGATCATCGAGTTGGAAAGACAGCCCGGTCCACGTGCGCTTGCCCTCGCCGCCTCCGTGAACGCCAATGGTTGAACCCGCAACGACAATTTCACTCCACACTTCGGAGCGCATCGTCACCTCACCCTCGAACAGGCTTTCGTAGAACCGCAAACACCGCTCCCAATCCGCCGCCCAGAGAATGTATTTCACTTTCGTTACTTTCATGTTCGAACAACTAGCGAAACGCGCACGCGACCGCACGCCGAATCGGCGCGCGCAGAGTTTTTTTGATGAGCACTTGATGTCCAGGCCGCTCTGCCGCATTTTCAGGTAGAACTTTGAAAGGATTTTCGACACACCTCGACGACGCTTTGCGGCACAAATCGGCGCTCACGCGCTCGTTTGAGTCTTTGCTGGAGCCGGCAACCGACCGGACGCTTCAGGCACTCGCCACACGATCTGCGCAGCTCACGCGGAGTCATTTTGGGCGCACGATGCGACTTTTTGCACCGCTTTATCTTTCCAACGAATGCATTAATTCCTGCTCCTACTGCGGATTTTCCCGCGAAAACGCGATCCAGCGCGTGACGCTCGAAGTAGATCAAGTCGAGCGTGAGGCGCGGTATCTGGTGGCGGAAGGTTTTCGCAGCATCCTGCTCGTCGCCGGAGAACATCCCAAATTTGTCTCTGGCGACTATCTTCGGCTTTGCATCGAGCGATTGCGGACTTTTGTGCCGGCACTCTCGATTGAAGTTGCCCCGATGGAGGCCGACCAATACCGCCCGCTCGTCGAGGCCGGTGTCGAGGGTCTCGTGGTTTATCAAGAGACATATCACCGTCCGACCTACGCGGAGATGCATGTTTCCGGGCCAAAAAAAGATTTCGATTGGCGGTTGGACTGCCCCGAGCGCGGCCACGAGGCGGGATTTCGGCGGATTGGAATCGGTGCGCTTTTCGGGCTGTGGAACTGGCGCGATGAAGCACTCGCGCTGGCTGCCCACCTCGAACACCTCCAGCGCACTTGCTGGCGTTCGTTGCTCACCGTCAGCATGCCGAGATTGCGCCCGGCGGCTGGGGATTTTGAACCGAGGCATCCCCTTCCCGATCGTGAGTTTATTCAATTGATCTGCGCCCTGCGCATCACGTTTCCAACGATCGGTATCGTTCTCAGCACGCGAGAGGGGCAGGAGTTTCGCGATGTGGTTGCGCCGCTCGGCGTGACAATGATGAGCGCAGGCAGTCACACCGAACCCGGCGGATATACCGGTCAGGGCCGCGAGTCATTACACGTCACCGTGCGCGGACGCCCGGTTGAGGGATCCGGCGGCGAGGCGGCGACGGGACAGTTTGACATCTCCGACGAACGTAGTGCCAAAACCGTCGGGCTGGCGCTTTCCGGGCTCGGGCTCGAACCTGTTTGGAAAGACTGGGATCGCGGAATCCTTGGCGTGGCATGATGACACTTGAGGTCAATGGAGAACGTCGCGACGTTTCCTTTGCAATCACGGTTGCCGATCTCGTTCACGAACTGGGTCTGCCCGGCTCCACTTTGCTCATCGAGCACAACGGAACCGCGTTGCTCCGAAGCGATTGGGCCGCAACCTCGATCTCCAACAATGATCGCTTGGAAATCCTCCGCGTCTCGGCCGGAGGTTAAACGCACTCCTTGCAGAGCTCCGCACGCCGGGGCTAAACTCTTTTCCCATTCATGAAAACTCCGTTTAATCCCATCCCCGATGTGCTGGCCGATATTAAAAGGGGCAAGATGGTGATCGTCACAGATGATGCGGATCGGGAAAACGAAGGCGATCTTTTAATGGCAGCTTCCAAGATAACCCCTGCCGCCGTCAATTTCATGGCGCGCCATGGTCGCGGTCTCATTTGTGCCCCGATCACAGAAGAACGCGCGCATCAACTCGGACTCCAGCGGATGGTCGCGCACAACCGGGAGCTTTTCAAAACGGACTTCACTGTCTCCGTGGATGCAACCACTGGCGTCTCGACCGGCATCAGCGCGAAAGATCGCGCGCAGACGATCAAAATCCTCGCGTCGCCCGCTGGCCGGCCGGAGGAACTCGTTCAACCGGGCCACGTTTTTCCTCTCCAAGCCAAACCCGGCGGAGTCCTCCGGCGTGCGGGTCATACTGAAGCAGCGGTCGATTTCGCCCGTTTGGCCGGGCTCGACCCGTCTGGAGTGATTTGCGAAATTCTCCGCGAGGACGGCTCCATGGCCCGCCTCCCCGATCTCGTCAAATTCAAGCGCAAACACGGTCTCAAGCTCTGTTCGATTCAGGATCTCATCGCATGGCGGCGCAAAAGCGAGAAACTCGTCGTGCGGGAGGAATCGATTGTCATGCCGACGGACTACGGCGATTTCGACCTCCACCTCTATCGTTCGCTCGTCGATGGAATGCACCACCTCGCCTTAGTGATGGGCAAAATTTCCCGCACCAAACCAACGCTCGTCCGCGTCCACAGCGAGTGCCTCACGGGCGATGTCTTTGCGTCGCGCCGCTGTGACTGCGGTTCGCAACTCCATCAGGCGATGCAAAAGATCGCCTCAGCCGGCAGCGGTGTCCTCGTTTACATGCGACAAGAAGGACGCGGCATCGGCTTGGGGCCGAAAATTCACGCCTACAAATTGCAGGAGCAAGGCCTCGATACCGTGGAGGCCAATGAGAAATTGGGCTTTCCCATGGACCTTCGCGATTATGGGCTTGGCGCACAGATTCTCTCCGATCTCGGGGTTCAAAAACTCCGCCTTCTCACCAACAACCCTCGTAAAGTCGTCGGTCTTGTTGGCTATGACCTCGAAATCACCGAGCAAATTCCGATCCGCTCGGAACCCAACCGCCACAACGCAAAATACCTTGCGAC
>JBBRHN010000018.1:0-13181 GCA_038222685.1 Chthoniobacterales bacterium
AGGCCAGCCGCACATCGAGACGAGAAATTTTTCGGTCAATTCGATCAAGACCCCCAAAATGCTCGCTTGGCGACCGAATCCAAGATTTCTCTTTCGTCTTTCGGGGCGGCGGGCGAGTTGTTTTGGATGATTTTCCTTGCCACGGACCACCCATGAGCTACAATAAATAAACCATGAAAACTCCCATCGGCTCATTTATTGCTGTAGTCGTTGCCTCTCTAGCGTGGTCGGCGTCGTCTTTTGCTGCCGCCCCAACGGAACTCGGTGACATTCGAATCGGAAAAATTGTAGGCTCTGTTTCCGTCGTTCGCGAGGCACCCTCTCAGAAAAAAGATCTTTCTGAGAGGGATCTTAAACTCGAAAGATCGCTCCCCGATGTCGCGCTTGGTTCAAAAAAGGCGGCTAAAGAGGGCTACATCCTCCGGCAGGGTGAGGCGATCGAAACCGGGCCGAACTCCCGTGCGGTTCTCTTGTTTTCAAACGGAACAGTCATTGGCGTTGAGCCGGATTCGTTTTTCTCGATTACGAAGTTCCTCCAAGATCCCTTTGATGTTGATAAGAACGATTTTATAAGGGCCAAGACGGAGCCGACGACGTCGATCACCGAGTTGGGTCTCAAGAAGGGCACGATCCTCGGCGATGTCCGCAAGCTCAGCAAGGGCTCGAAGATGGCCATCAAAACCCCGGTCGGGACGGCTGCGATCCGTGGCACCAAGTTTAAATTCACCGTCACCAGCCTTGGAGCGAACGGTGGTTTTACTGCGACGCTTTCGGTTCCTGAAGGCAGCATCCAATTCTCGAATGGCAACGAGACGGTCACTGTCGGAGGCGGCCAGGCGGCGACGATCACTGTGGCTGGAAACCTCGGCCAAGCGGTTCAGATTGCAGATCCGACGAACATCACACCCGCAGAGGCGCAAGCGCTCACCCAAGCCTTTCAGGCTCTCTTATCGGAGGCGAATTTCTCGTCAGCTCAGGGCACCACGACATCTTCTGGGACGCTCGCTCTCGACTTGGACGAACAAGCGGCTACAGACACGGGCGACCAAGGGGCGATTGATGTTGGCACTCTTGAAGGTGGCAATAATGGTGTTGGCACGGGAGCCTCAGGCGGCGGCGGAGGTGGCGGAGGTGGCGGTGGCGGAGGCGCGCAAAATCCTCCAAATCAACCGAACATCTATCAGACGACACCTTGATTTTCCGACTTAGCTAACAACTGAAAACGGGGCAGGGATTCTTATCTCTGCCCCTTTTCGTTTTCGGCAACGAATGGTTTTCTCAATGAGAGGAAAAAGTTCCCAGATTGGCTGGCCAATCCTAATTTTTGCCGCGACCTGTCTGGTCTGGATTCTTCTCTCGCAGGTCGCCCTCTTGCCTTTGCGTAACGGAAACCTGTTCCTCGGCCCGGATGGTGCGCTCGGTTTTCTGGAGCACCAGACAATAAACGCCAGATTTTCTGTGCGTGGACCTTTGCCCTTCGCGGAGAACATTATTTACGTTAATGTCGATGCGGAGGCGATTGAGACGCTTGGTAATTTTCCCTGGAGCCGGGAGACGTTCGCGGTCGTGCTCGACGCGTTGTTCAAGCGCGGCGGGATTCGCTCCGCCGGACTGGATTTTGTTTTTTCGCCGGCTGGCATTCCGCAACTCGGTCGAGCGGAGGCGGAGGCTGGAACGCTGGCGCTGGGGAAAACGGTGCGCGAGCACGGCAACGTCGTTCTGGCAGCCGGGTTCAGCGCCGAGTCCCGGACAAGCGGCCCCTCGGGGGCGTTTCCTTTTGTCTTTGAGCCGCAGCGGAAGGGGGAGGAAGTTCGCCTGCCGGAGATGCCGAGTTTTCCGATCGTCGGGCCCACATGGGGACACATCGGCTTGATCAACACGCTTGGCGAGGGTGCGCAGTTTATTCCCTTTTTTGCGCGATGCGGCGAGCACACCTATTTTCCGATCTCGCTCCAACTCGCGCTCCTCGGTTGGGGCATCGACGACGCCCAGGTAAAAGTCGGCGTAAACGAAATGACGGTGCCGGACGCCTCAGGCAAACCTTTAGCCTCGATCCCGCTCATTCTCGGCCAGCTCGTGGAGCCGAATTGGTTTGCCGCGTGGGATGACAATCCGCAAACAAGCGTCGTCACCGTGCTCGGTGCTGATCGACTGGCCCGCGAAGGGACAGACGAGGAGAAAGCGGAAGCGGCGCAGTTTTTTGAGCAGTTTCGCGATGCGGTGGTTCTGATTGGACCGACGGATCCCCTACTGAAAGACGTCTCGGTGATGCCCTTGAGCGGCCAGCAACCGGTACCTCGTGTGTCGATTCACGGCAATCTTCTACAGACGATCACGTCCGGGCGGTTTTTGCAAAGGCCAGCAGTCTGGGTCAATGTGCTCCTGATCACAGCGATGGGATTTTTGGCGGGTTCGGCGGCCTTGGTGCCCCATCGCTGGTCGGGCACGGCGAAGATTTCCTCGATCGCTGCCCTTTTTCTCTACATCGGCGCTGCATTTTTGGTTTTCGCAAAATGGGATATCATTATCCCGATGGTCGCGCCGGTGGGTGCGGCGTTGAGTTGCGCTTTCTTGGCGACGGCGTTGCAACTGTCCCGCGAACAACAGCAAAAACGTCGCATTCAGGAGCTGTTCGGGAGCTATGTCTCGTCGGCGGTGGTCAACGAAATGGTGGAAAAAAATATTCCGCCGCAGACGGGTGGCGTCGAGGTGGAGATTACAGCCTTTTTCAGCGACATCGTGGCCTTTTCGCCGATTGCCGAGGAATTGCCTCCGACGGGGCTCGTGGAATTGATGAGCGAGTATCTGGGTCAGGGAACGGCGGCGATCATCGATGCGGGGGGAACCCTCGACAAATACGTCGGCGATGCGATTGTCTCGATTTTTGGTGCTCCTCTGCCGTGCGCCGATCATGCGGCGGCGGCATGTCGCGCGGCCCTCGGCCTGCAGGCGGGGCAGGCATTTCTTCGCGAACGCTGGATTGGGGAAGGGCAGCGCTGGCCATTGCGGGTTCATCAGATGGCCAGCCGCATCGGGCTCCACACCGGCCCGGCCATCGTCGGGAACATCGGCTCCAAGCTGCGCTTTAACTACACGATGATGGGCGACACAGTGAACCTCGGCCAGCGGTTGGAGGCGGCGGCCGCGCCGTACGGCGTTGAAATTCTCGTCTCCGGCGAGACGCACGACGCGGCATTACGCGATGATCCGTCATTGGTTTTTCGCGCACTTGACCGCGTGCTCGTGCCAGGGCGAAGTCAACCAGTGGACGTTTACGAATTACTTGGACGCGGAGAGGATTGCGCCGCTTCTTCTGCGGAAAAAATCGACGCGTTTGCCCGTGCGCGGGAAATCTATCGTCGCGGGGATTGGGGAGGGGCACGCGAAGCGTTTTTGAGTGCGGCGGAACGCGAGCATCCGGACTCCAAAAGCAACCCCAGCCTTGCGATGGCGGCTCGGTGCGAGAAACTTCAGGGGCAGGTGCCAACGGCGGACTTTGTTTTTTCTCTCACAAAGTCGTGACGTGAAAAAATCTTCGGGATTGAGCGAAGCGGCAGTGTTGGGCATCCTCTGACACGCATGAGAATTTTTCTGGCGGCCCTGCTGGCATTGTCCATCGTCGCGGCGCAGTTTTTTTACGGTGGGGCGGGCCGGACGGTTTTCGGCCTGCTGAGCTATGCGCTGCTGGCAGTGGCTGGTTGCCTCACGCTGGTGGTTGTGTTGTGGCGGCGCGCGGTTTCTCCCAATGCGCTGGCGGTGCTGTCCGTGGTGGCGATGGGCGGATATTTGTTGTGGAGATCGTTCCACTCGCCCGGCCAGGACCTCTCCGTCTTTTACACGTTTTTAGTGGCGGGCTGCCTGGTGGCATATTTAGTGAGTGCGTGCGTGATGACGACACCTGCGTCGCGCTACGTTTTTGTGTCGATCCTTCTTGCGGCCGCGATGGTGCAAGTGGTCGTAGCGGCGATGCAGTTCACGTCCGAAAAACCCTTTTTCCCGCTCCCTTGGTTCAGCGAGCAATTGAGGATTTGGAACGTCTCGCCGGTCGTCTCAGGCGTGAGACGCGGGCAGGGATTTTTTCTGAGTGCGAATCAACTTCCGTGGCTGCTGAACACGATGGCGTTTTTTGCGCTTGGCGTGGCGGCGTTTGGACGCTGTAAGCTCGGCGTTCGAATCCTGTTTGCGTATATGGCTGGTGTCTGTTTGGTGGGAGTTCTGTTGACGTTGAGTCGCGGCGGCGTCGTGGGGCTCGGCGTCGGGATGGTGGCTTTCGCGGCTCTCTCGCTAGGTGGGCTGGCGTTCGGCGCTCGCGACCGTCGGTTTATTTTTCTCCTGGCCAGCGTCGCGACCGCCTTGGTGGCGATGGCGGGGGCGTATGTATTTTTTCAAAACAGCGATACAGTGCGCGCGCGGCTGGATCGGATCGCGGAGGATAGCTATCGGGTGAACCTTTGGGGTGCAGCCGTGCGGCAGGCTCAGATCGAGCCGGTGCTTGGTACGGGTGCGGGCTCGTTTACCCAACTCTCGCGCCAGCTCTCCAATTTCATGGAGGGAATGAACGACATGTTCGCCCACAACGACTGGGCGCAGCTCGCCGCCGACTACGGCTTCGTCGGACTCGCGTTGTTGGCTGTCGTATTCGTTCTCAATCTTCGGGCCGGACTCGGCGGATTTTTTCGGGCGCTCCGGGAGCGGATGGCCGTATCGAGTCGTCCGCAGAGCAACTCGGCAGCGTTTCTCATCGGTGCCTCGTCAGCGACCATGGCCTCCGCGGCGCATTCGTTTTTCGATTATAATATGCAAATCCCGGCGAACGCCATTCTCGCTTCGGTCTGCCTCGGTGTGTTGGCGAACTCCGGTTTGCCGGGAGCGACCCGGACGTGGAGGAGCACCATCACTCGCATCGCGACGGCCCTCGCTGCTGTGGCGTGCGGTGGAGTTTTGCTCGCCCTGTTGAACCGCGACGGGCTCGTGGAATACGAATCGCTCCGCGCAGAAAATGAACTCTTGAGGGGCAACTTGGCCAGCGCCCGCGAAATCGCCGAAGCGGCGCTTGCGCGGCATCCAGGGCACTCCCGTTTGCATCGGGTCGCCGGCGAGGCGTGTCTCCGATCCGTCCGCGCCGCAACCGATGACAACGCGGCATTGTATCTGGCGGCGGTTTCCCAGTTTCGTCTGGCGATCAAAGCCGACCCCGAAGAGCGCTGGAACCATCTCCTGTTGGGGATGGCGCTGGTTGGGCTGGACGATCCACCAGGATCGCGGGAGGCTCACGTCGCGGCGATCCGTCTCGACCCTGGCAGCCCCGTCCTACGGGAATACTATGCCCTCTCCCTCGAACAAATGGATCGCATTCCCGAGGCGATGAAGGCCTATGAGGTGGCTCTACAAGTGCCCGGCACGAAGTTCGCCCGCGAGCGTCTCGCCGCATTGCGGGCCCGGGACGGAACCCGTTGAATGATGAAGAAAATTTCACGCAATTTATGTTGCCAAGCCGCGTCGGGCGTCTAAAACCGGGGATAGTCGTATGAGAAACTTCAAATTTGATCCGCTCCTCGTTGTCGCAACTGCTGGAATTATGTCCATTTCGGCCGCGTTCGCGCTGAACGACTTTTCGACAACACGCGAACTTTACCTCGCTCCGAATCCGACGGATTTCCAACAGCTGAACTTCGAGCAGGGTTCGGGAGGAATCAATCCGGTCGATCTCCTTTCGCAGACTCCGTTCGGTTACTCCTTTTCCGTTCGTGAGGGTTTCGATGACAACCTTTTTACCGAACGCACGAACAAGGATAGCAGCTTTTATACGAACTTTGCGGCTGGCGTGAACTACCAGTTTGGCGGCCCGAGGTTGCAACTCTCCGCCGATTTGACTGGTGGCGTGACTTACTATTACACGCGCCCCGGAGATAAAATTGACTTCAACGGCGCCCTTTCGTTGAGTGCTGTTTACGAAGCGACACCGAAGCTCTCGATCTCGATCAATTCATCCACCGCCTATCTGGCCCAACCTGACACGTCGATCATTGGAAGCACGAACCGTGTGGATGGCGATTACATCAACCTGAATACTTCCATCGACGCGTCGTATCAGTGGACAGAGAAGTTCTCGACGGTCACGGGGTATAGTATCACAGGGAATTACTATCTGGAGAGTCAACTCAATGACACGCTCTCCCAGTTCTCCAACACGCTCAAACAGTCCTTCCGTTACCTTCTTCTTCCGAAAACGACACTCGTCGCCGAATACCGGGCCCAAGCCGTTATCTACTCGGGTGCCGATCAAAACAGTTTTGGTAACTTCGCGCTTCTTGGCTTTGACCAAACCTTCAATCCCCGCTTCCGCTGGACACTTCGTGGGGGTATCGAGCAGCGGTTTCTCAACAACGCTGTCGATGGGGCTTCGACTTACCTCGGTCCTTATCTGGAGACGAATCTTTCTTATCAATTCGGCAGATCGTCAACGTTGGGATGGAACGCGCGCTATGGCACGGAAGCCTCCGGTCTCACAAACGTGACTCAGCGTCAGACATTCCGCACGGGACTTTCCCTCTCGCATGGGTTCACTCCCCGCATCTCGGCAAACCTCACGACCAACTTCAATGTGGACTACTTCGATCAAGCCAATGTCATCACGAGCTACTATCAAACCACGTTTGATGTCGGCGTGGGCGTGAACTTCCTCGTGAACCGTTTCGTATCGCTCAGCGCCGGATACAATTTCACCAGTGTCCTCGCACCGCAGCAGGTCGAGGTTGAATACAACCGCAACGTCGTTTACGTCGGAGCCAACTTCACGTTCTGACCCCTTCGCCTCCGGCCACTGCGAGATTTGCCGGTTCGCCCTTGCACACTCCGCTCGCCCGGTCTAGCATGTTACATGGTCCGAGGCCTCCTCAGAAACAAAAGAAACTTAATTCGCCAGCATGAACAACCCAGAAACCGCTGAGCTCAAACTCCACTTCCTCGATTACTGGCGGGTTATCCGCGTTAGGTTTCCGCTGATTATTCTCGTCTTCCTACTCGTGGTCATTACTGCGGCGGTAGTGACGCACTTCATGCCGAAGCAGTATTCTTCTTCGGTCTCGATGCAGATCAAGCCGAATGATACGGCGTTGGCGGTATTCGACAACCGTTCCGGGATGGGTTTCGATCCACGATTCCTCACCACACAGTTCGAAATCATTCAGCGCAAAGAAATGCTCTATCCCGTGATCGATTCGCTGGGTCTGGAGCAAAAGTGGCGTGGTGCTTACGGGTTCTCAAGCAAAGAGCAGGCCTATTTCCGACTTCGAGGAATGATCGATATTCGCGAGGTTCGCAACACCGAGCTGATCCAAATCGTCGTGTCGAGCACGGATCGTCAGGAGGCGGCTGAGATCGCCAATCGCATTGCGGAGGAGTATCAACGGAAACGCATCGACGACCAGCAGGAATGGGTGAACCGCTCGTTGACCCAGTTGCAGGATGAAGTCAGCAAGCAGCGCACAAAAGTCGATCAACTCCGTCTAGCAGCGCAAAAGATCCGGATCGACAACAACGTTCAGGATCTCAATCCGGACAATCTCGATCAGGCCACGCTCACTGAGAACCAGATTTTGATGTCTGTCGAGAATCAGGTCAGCTCGGAACGCCTCCGGGTGTCGAGCCTCAGGGCGAGATACCAAGCCATTTCGCAGCTCTCCGATGATCAGGTCATGCGGAGCATTACAACGCTTGAGATCGCAGATCCGACCATTTCTCAGGTGATGCCGCAGTTCCAAACGGCGGCCTCTGAGGAGGCTCGATTGCTCCAGAGCGGCCTCGGAGTGAATCACCCGACGGTCAAATCCCTCCGCGCTCAAAAAGAAGTCATGCGTGGGCAACTCGAGAGCCAGATCAAATCTCTCCGCTCAAGCCTCGAAGCCAATCTCCGCATTGCGGAGTCGTCGATGGCGGAACTCGAGAAACGCCTGGACGAATCTCAGCAAAATCAACAGGACTCCAAGACCCGCGCGGCCGGGTATTACGAGGCGAAAAACACCTTTATTCAGGCAAAAAAATTATTGGAAGCCGCTGAAATGCGCCTGTCCACACAGACCTTTGAGCGCACGATGCCGCAGAATCCGGCTATTATCTGGGAGCGGGCGGAGGTTGCCAGCGGTCCGTCACGGCCGAACGTGATGCTCAACATCTTGCTCGGTGTTGTTGTCGGTCTGGTCTTCGGTGTCGGTCTTGCGTTTTTCATTGAGTATCTCGATACGAGCGTGAAGACGATGGAAGACGTGGAGACGTTCCTCCAAGTCCCGGTTCTCGCGGTGATCCCGCGCGGGATCACGCTATTGATTAACGACGGGGAGGACAATCCCGATGCCGAGGCTTACCGCATTATGCGGACGAACATCGAGTTCAATCGCAAATCCCCCGACGCCAATACGATCACGATCGTGAGCGGCGGGGCGGGCGAGGGCAAATCGACCACCCTTATCAACTTGGCCTACACATTCGCCAAGGGTGGATACACGACGCTCGTAGTCGATGCCGACTTACGCCGGCCGTCGATGCATCGGATGTTTGGGATCGAAAACGAATCGGGATTGAGCGACTATCTCACGACGGAGATCGACTTGGAAGAGGTCGTCCACCTGACAAAAATCGACAACCTTTATTTAATGTCGAGCGGGCAAATGCCGACAGATGCCGTGGGCGTTTTGAACTCGCAGCGTATGGTGGAGCTGATTGAGGAGGTCAAGGGGCGCTTCGATATTATCTTCTTTGATTCACCGCCAATTCTCGGTGTGAGTGATGCCTCCGTGCTCTCAAGCGCTATGGATCTCACGATCATCGTTGTCCAGCACCGCCGTTTCCCGCGCGCCATGCTCCACCGGGTGAAGCAGGCGATCACCAACGTCGGCGGGGACATTCTCGGAGTTGTCTTAAACAACGTGGATGTGCGCCACGATCAGCACTACGAGTATTACACGAGTTATTACAACTACTACCAAGCCGGCAGTAGTAACGAAAAGCGTAACAAAGCACGGAAAAAGAAGAAGGCACAGGCCGTAGCCTCCGCTTCGTCCGCAGAAGGAGATAAAGACGATGCATACTAGAATTTATTTTGCCGTTGCTCTCCTCTCTGTGGTCTTAGTGCTTCCGGTAGCGGGGCAGGACGCGACCTTGCGAGATGGCGACCAAGTGGAGATTCGGCTTGGTGGCGTCCCTGCTGATGAGGTTTCTCAAGTGACGGGTCCTTACACCGTTGATGGCGAGGGCTTTGTGAATCTTCCGCACATTGGAAAGGTTCGCGCCAGCGGCTTGACCCAAGCCCAACTCCAGAGCTCGATCGAGTCCTCTTACAAATCCCTGCAAATTTACACAAACCCGACCGTTACGGTATCCATGTCCAATTCTGCCCGGTTTGTCGACGTCGGCGGCGATGTCCGCGCTCCGCAACGTGTGGCGTTCACTCCGGATCTGACGGTCTTGGGTGCGATCACGGCTTCAGGCGGGTTTACTGAATATGCAAAGCAAACCGAAGTCAAACTTCTGCGTGACGGCAAAGTGACAGTCATTAACATCAAGGACGTTCGCAAAGATCCGACTAAGGACGTCAAGCTCAAGCCAGGCGATAAAATCGAGGTGCCGCAGAGTTTTTGGTGAGCGTTTGGCCGATGTCTAAGCACTAGCGATAAGTCGCCGGTTTTTCCATAGGTAAGCCGCGCCGGAATACACGGTGAGAAAAACCGTGAGGTTGACGAGTGCGTGAACCCCAACCGCCCAAGCCGATTTAAGCCAAGCGTCGTCCTGCCATTCAGCAATGGCGAGAAGGAGAAGGAAGTAGATGATCGTGATCATTTGCCAGGCGGTCTTGTGTTTACCGAGCTGATCGGCGGGTATGACGAGGGCTTTCGAAGAGGCGAGCGAACGCAGACCTGTAATCAAAAACTCGCGACTGACAATCACGATGACCGCCCAGGCCGGGACTGCGGCGACGCCGGTGAGGCAAATGAAGGCTGAAGCGGTAAGGACTTTATCTGCAAGAGGATCCATCAACTTCCCGAAGTCCGTCACAAGGCCTCGCCCGCGAGCAATGGCTCCATCGAGATAGTCGGTGACGGCAGCCACCGTAAAAATCGCCAGCGCGAACGAGAACCGGAAGTGAAAATCGGACAAGAAACACACGACGAAAAGCATGACGAGCGCGAGACGGGAGACAGTGAGCTTGTTCGGAAGATTCATGGAGATGCTAACCGGATGTCGGCAACGTGAGAGACGTAACTTAAAAGTCAGGTTTTAGACAGGAATAAGCGAGCGTGAATCGCGGCGGCGAATTAACGCGGGGGAAAAACGGAAATGCCGCGAATTTTCATTTTGTGCAGGGGCGGCTGACGTGTAGGGTTCGATGCAAATGACGGCGATTTTGGCTCTCGAAGACGGTCGGGTTTTTCGCGGCGAGGCATTTGGTGCCGCGGCGACTTCCGGCGGGGAAATTTGTTTTAACACATCGATGACCGGATATCAGGAGATCCTCACCGATCCCTCCTATCGCGGGCAGATCGTGGCAATGACGTATCCGGAGATTGGCAATTACGGAGTCAACGATCTCGATGTGGAGAGCGAACTGCCGCAGGTGAGGGGATTTGTGATTGAGGAATTGAGTCCGGTGATGAGCAACTGGCGCGCCGGGGGTAACCTCAGCGACTACCTCGCCAAGCACGGGATTCCTGCGATTCAGGGCGTGGACACGCGGGCCCTCACGCGGCACCTGCGCACGCGCGGTGCCATGCGCGCCTGCCTTTCGACGACGATCACGGACGAGACGGAGGTTGTGCGATTGGCCAAAGCGGTGACTTATGACGGCGTGGATTTCGTCAAAGAAGTCACTGTGTCCGGCGTTTCTCAATGGGATCCCGAGGGAGTGGCGAGCCGGGAGTGGATTTTGAGAAATGCTTCAACGCCAGCGGACGCGGGCGATGAGGACGGAAACGTTTTTGCCGCTCCTGTGCCTGCCGTGCACACGCTCGCCGCCTTGGACTTCGGGATGAAAACCAACATCCTGCGCCTGCTGCGGAGTCACGGGTTTGACGTGACTGTATTTCCGGCAACGACCTCGGCGGAGGAGGTTCTGTCCTCGGGGGCGGACGGGATTTTTCTCTCGAATGGCCCCGGCGATCCCGAGGCGCTAGACTACGCGCACGAGACGGTTCGGGAATTGATCGGACGCAAGCCAATGTTCGGAATTTGCCTCGGGCACCAAATTCTGGCATTCGCGCTTGGAGGAAAAACGTTCAAACTCAAGTTCGGTCACCGCGGCGCCAACCAACCGGTCAAGGACCTGAGAACAGGGCGCATTGCGATCACTTCGCAGAATCATGGTTATGCAGTGGACCCTGCCTCGTTGCCGGATGAAGTGGAGGTGACGCATATCAACCTCAACGATGGCACCGTCGCCGGTCTGCGACATAAAAAGCTGCCGGCGTTCAGCGTGCAATACCATCCCGAGGCGAGCCCCGGTCCGCACGATGCGGGCTACTTTTTTCAGGAGTTCGCCAAAGAGGTTGCCGCAGGCAAGGCGAAAGTTGTATAGTAAGCGTGTATGGCCAATCTGCAAATTTACCTCCCGGACGGCACTCATCCCATTCACGAACTTCCCGAAGAAAAGCTCAATGTCGGACGTCTGGCGGGGAACGAACTTCATCTTCAGGATGCTTCGGTTTCGAGTCATCATGCGGAAATCTCGTTCGAGGCAGGGGAGTGGCATTTGCACGATGTCGGCTCGACGAACGGAACTTTTGTCAACGGCGAACGACTCACCGACGCGGTGCTCCGTCATGGCGACCAAGTGCGCTTCGGTGTAATCGAGACGGTTTTCAACTCCGAAGAAAATCAACCCGATCAGCCGCTCCCGGAGTCCAGCACTGCGGCAGTGCAGGCGGCTCATGCGAGTTCGCGTCCGGTGACTTTTATGAGCTCTTCGCCGATCCCGAAAAACGTTCGCAGGAAGGACTTGCAGGCCACGGCGCTCATCGGAGCCGCTGTCGTCGGGCTGGTGGTGTTCGGCGCGGCCGCGTTTCTTGTTTTGCAAATTGTCGCTCCGGCCTGACGGGTCACGGGTGCAGCCCGGACTGTTCACACGATTTCATATGGAAGACCAAAACGTAAACGATTTGCTGGCTGTGCGTCGGCACAAAATGGACGCCTTGCGAGCAGCCGGCGTTGAACCGTTCGGGCAGCGATTTGAGGTGACGGCTTCGCCGGGCGAGGCGCGGGCGGCATTCATCGAGGGCGCGGAGGTTCGCATCGCAGGCCGCATCACGGCCCATCGCAACATGGGGAAGAGCCATTTTTTGGACCTCTCCGACAACAGTGGACGGATGCAGGTTTACCTCAACTCCAAAGAGGTCGGTCCCGATGCGTTCGCGATTTTTGAGCATCTGGACATCGGCGACTTCATCGGCGTCGAAGGTGCGTGCTTCCTGACAAAAACCGGCGAGCCCAGCGTAAAGGCCGCTTCGTTTGTCGTTCTCTCGAAAGCGCTTCGCCCTCTCCCAGATAAGTGGCATGGCGTGCAGGACACGGAAATCAAATATCGGCAGCGGTATCTCGACTTGATTGCAAATCCTGAGTCGCTCGCGATTTTCCAAAAGCGCATCGCTATCGTGCGGGAGATTCGTCGCTTTCTGGAGGATCGTGGGTTCATCGAGGTGGAGACACCGATGATGCAACTCATTCCCGGCGGGGCGGCGGCGCAACCGTTTCGCACGCATCACAACTCGCTTGGCGTTGATTTGTTTTTGCGCATTGCGCCCGAGCTTTATCTCAAGCGTCTGCTGGTCGGCGGCTTTCCGAAAATTTTTGAACTGAACAGGAACTTCCGTAACGAGGGCATTTCGCGGAGGCACAACCCGGAGTTTACCATGCTGGAAGCGTATCAGGCCTTTGCCGATTTTGAGCAGATGGCCGGGCTGGTTGAAGAAATGGTCTGCCACTTGGCCGCGACGATTTGCGGTGGGTTGATGATCGATCATCGCAATGCGGACGGCGAGATCGTGAAGACGATTGATCTCACGCGTCCATGGCGTCGAGAGCGCTACGCCGACCTCATCGAGGCCGCAATCCCGGGCTGGTATGCTCTCGACTCAACCGCCCGTCGCGCCCGGTGCCATGAACTGGGACTCGATATCGGGCATTGCCACGAGGAC